>CAXYKR010000234.1:0-5003 GCA_964277815.1 uncultured Mucilaginibacter sp.
TACTGGAAAAAGAAAGATACACGCCGTGTGTATACCGGCATGTCGGTTGGTGGCAGTTGGCCGGTAGTGCCCGAGGCGCAATATCAAGTGCGCGGCGGCGTGCGTGGCCTGGCTTGGGACAAGCGGCCGGAGTCGATGTCGGATTTTAGCGATGGTATTGCCAAATTCAACGTGCCCTTTGTAGCGCACGAGATGGGGCAGTGGTGCGTATTCCCGGATTTTGACGAGATTAAACTGTACACCGGTGTATACCGGGCTAAAAATTTTGAGCTTTTTAAAGAAGACTTGAAAGACCAGGGAATGGCCGACCAGGCGCACGATTTTTTAATAGCATCAGGCAAATTACAGGCCTTGTGTTACAAAAACGAAATCGAAAAAACTTTACGTACGCCACATTATGCCGGTTTTCAGCTACTTGGTTTACAAGATTTTCCGGGGCAGGGTACGGCTTTGGTTGGTGTACTGAACGCTTTCTGGAAAGAAAAAGGCTACATCAGCCCGGCGCAGTTTGCCCGTTTTTGTAATACTACCGTGCCGCTGGCCCGGCTGCCTAAATTTGTTTATAACAACAACGAAACCCTTGAAGCCGGTATAGAGGTAGCCCATTCGGGTGCGCAGCCGCTCAAAAATGTCGTGTTTAACTGGAGTTTAAAAACAGAACAAGGCAAAATCGTATCGCAGGGAAATTTTAAAACGCCGGTTGTTGAAAACGGGAATGGTATTTCCGTGGGTAAAATTAAAGTTCCGCTATCATCGGTTACGCAAGCCAGTCGCTTAAAACTCGAGGTTAGTATACCCAATACTTCACTTGCTAACGACTGGAATATCTGGGTTTACCCGGCATCGCTCGAGGTACCCAAAACCGACGTTTATTACACTACCCAACTGGACGAGCAGGCTAAGACGGTTTTAGATAAAGGCGGTAAAGTGTTCTTAAACATTGCCGGTAAGGTGGTTAAAGGTAAAGAAGTAGTGATGCATTTTTTACCGGTATTTTGGAATACCTCCTGGTTTAAAATGCGCCCGCCGCATGTTACCGGTATGCTCATCCAATCCAAAAGTGCTGCTTTTGCTAACTTTCCTACTGATATGCACAGCGACTTGCAGTGGTGGGAAATTGCCAACCGTTCACAGGTCATGAATATGGAAGATTTTCCGGCAGGTTTTAAACCGCTGGTGCAACCTATTGATACCTGGTTTTTAAACCGGCGCTTAGGTTTGATTTATGAAGCCAGAGTGGGCAAGGGTAAAATCATGGTGAACAGTGCTGCTTTAAGCTCCGATTTGGACGTAGACAAGCCTGCCGCCCGGCAACTATTTAACAGCTTAATCCGGTACATGGATTCAGCGCAGTTTAATCCTACCGGTGAAGTGAGTTTTGATGTGATTAAGGATATTACGGTAAGTCCGTCAAAGTTTCAGTTTAATACCTACACCAAAGATAGCCCAGACGAACTGAAGCCAAATTCAAATCAGAATAAACCCAAAGCCAATGAATAAAATAATCTGGCTGGGCCTTTTGATGACTATTGGTGCGCGTGTTGATGCGCAGGAAACTTATACAGCAGATTTGACCCAAACGCATGCACCTGTTTTAACCAATCACCTCAAGCTGGGTACGCATATTAATCCTGCCGGGCATACGCTTGATGCTAATAGTTTGTACTTCATCAAAGATGGCAAGCCCTGGTACCCAGTAATGGGCGAATTTCATTTTTCACGATATGAGCGCAACTGTTGGGAAGAGTCGATATTAAAAATGAAAGCTGCCGGCATTGATATTATTGCCACTTATGTTTTTTGGATTTACCACGAAGAGGAAGAAGGGAAATACAACTGGAATGCTAACCGGGATTTACGGGCGTTTGCTGAGCTATGTAAAAAGCATCAGGTATCGTTGTTGGTGCGTATTGGCCCGTGGTGCCACGGCGAGGTTCGTAATGGCGGTTTTCCGGACTGGCTGGTCAAACGCGGTAACCTGCGTAAAAATAATGCGGACTATCTGGCATCAGTACAGCAATTTTACAATGCCATAGGCAACCAGTTTAAAGGACTTTATTTTAAAGATGGCGGTCCCATCGTCGGCGTGCAGATTGAAAACGAATTCCGGTTCAATAACCCTGTCGGTCTGGAGCATATCTTAACGCTAAAGAAAATGGCTATTAAAGCCGGTATAGACGTTCCTTTTTACACAGCAACCGGCTGGCCTGGCTCCAATCAAAAACAGGATGAATTGATACCTGTTTGGGGCGGCTATCCCGAAGCGCCCTGGGATAAGCGTACTACCGAGCTGCCCTTGTCAGAGAACTATGTATTCAGTACCCTGCGTAACGACCCGGCCGTAGGCAGCGATTTGTTAGGCAAGCATCAGGAAGATACCTCTGGTTACAAAGGTTACCGCTACCCGTATGCCACGGCTGAGATGGGTGGCGGTATACAAATTACTTATCATCGCCGCCCTATTATTGAACCCATTGATGTTGCCGCTCTGGCCTACGTGAAAATTGGGTCGGGGGCTAATTTGATGGGATATTACATGTTTCATGGTGGTTCTAATGCCATTGGTAAATTAAGTACCCTGCAAGAATCCAAGGCAACTAAGTATCCGAATGATTATCCCATCATCAGTTATGATTTTCAGGCACCTATCGGCGAGGTCGGTCAGTTGCGTCCATCATACCGTGCGTTTAAAGTACTTCATAGTTTTTTGAACGATTTTGGCGACCGGCTGGTACAGTACTATCCCACATTTCCGGAGCAGAAGCCATCCGGGCCGGCAGACAGTGCCACGCTACGTTTTGCCGTACGCTCAAAGGATAGCAGTGGATTTGTGTTTGTGAGTAACTACCAGCGTTTGTTGGCTTTAAAAAATCATCCGCAGGTTCAGTTCAAATTTAAGCTACCGGGCAACCAAACGTTGAGTTTTCCGGAGCAGCCGGTTGCTATGCCTTCAAGTACTACGGCAATCTTTCCGTTTAACATGGATGTGGAAGGAACTAACCTAAAATATGCAACCGTTCAGCCGCTTTGTAAAATAGGTGGCAGCATTCCGACTTATGTTTTTTTTGCCGTTGACGGGGTACGGCCCGAATTGGTGTTTGATTCAAAAGATATAAAAGATTTGAAGCCCAAGCGGGGGATGTCTATACTTAAGAAGGGTAGCTATCTAATCAATCACTTAACGCCCGACTTAGATTGCAGACTGCAAATTACGTCGCAAAGTGGAAAGAAAGTCAACATCCTGATTTTAACACAACAGCAGGCGTTGGATAGCTGGAAGGGCAGTGCCTTTGGGGCAGAGCATTTGATTATTACTAAACAGGATTTACAATTTACTCAGGGTGAATTCAAAATGCAGAGCGTCGGCAACCCACATTTAACCATGCTTGTTTATCCTGCTTTAAAGGTTAGGGGGGTATCTAACAAAACAAAATATACTGTTGCTCTTCAGGGATTGTTCAGTAAACTCACGCTACGGCTACCAGTAGTGAAATATCCCGTTACTTATAGTCAGGTAACTGATATTGAGCCCTTTTTTAACAAAGGTGTGTTATTGCCACCAGATAACCGGGTTGAGCAAGCTAATAGAAATGGCCCCCGATATCAAACTAATTTAACTGCTGTTGACGGGGCTGCGTACTGGCAAATTAATTTGCCTAAATTAAGTGGAAAGGCCTTGCTCAAAATTGATTACCGAGGCGACACCGGCAGCGCATACATTGGTGGTAAGCTCATTGCAGACGATTATTACTATGGCAAGCCGATGTTTTTAAATGGCAATCAAAATGGGTTTCATAGCAATCCTTCTAAAATGCTGTTTCAAATAGTTCCTTTTAAAAGCGGTGCGTCGGTTTATTTGCAAAATCAGGAAAAGCCGTTTACAGCAACGAATTTATCATCTGTTCAACTGTTGCCGGTTTATGAAGCTGTAATCAAATAGTTTTATTATTGCCTATAAGGAAACAAATATTCTATTTTGAAACGTATTTTGCTTTTTAGTTACTATTGGTTAATAAATTTTCCTAAATTTAATTTGTTAAATCATGGGTTTAAAATTTATTTTTACAAGGTTAAAAAACCTGAAATAGTCACTGTTTATGAAAAGTGTTTTCGGCTTCAATATCATTCCCGAAAATGATGCTGACCGTGTAAAAGCGTTAAATCGTTATTTTATATTTAATACGCCGTCCGAGCCTTCCTTCAATAAAATTGTACAGTTAGCAAAAAGCATCTTTAAAACACCTATTGCGCACCTCTCTTTTATGGACGCGGAAAGAGAAGCCATTAAGGCAAGTATAGGCTTAGGCGGTTTGCTAAACGTTGACCGCAGCGAGAGCATGTGTGCTTTAACTGTATTAAACTCAGAGATTACGGTATTTGAAGATGCACTCCAAGAGCCTTCATTAAACAATCACCCTTATGTACATGGGCCTTTTGGGCTGCGCTTTTATGCCGGTGCACCTTTAAAAACCCCCGATGGTTATACCATTGGTACTCTGTGCCTTGTTGACAAGCAACCAAGGCAGTTTTCGGATAATGACCGTGAGATATTGCAAAACCTTGCCGATGTAGCCATGGAGCAAACCGAACTACGGCTTTCAACCCTGCGCGAAACCCAAAAACAGATAGATACCAATGATAAACTCAGCGCCAGCGAGCAGCGCCTGCAAAGCATCTTGGATACCATGTCTGAAGGGGTGGGCATTATCAACCAGGAAGGGCAGTTGGTTTACGCCAATTCGACAGCTCAGCATATTTTACGTTTAAGTGAAAACGAAATCAAAACGCGTACGTTTTATGATAACCGTTGGCATAATTTAAAGCTAGACGGTACACCGCTTGGCAGAGATGAACACCCTATGGCCATGGTGTTAAAAACCGGAAAGCCCGTATATGATTTTGAGCTGGCGATGCAATCAGATAATGAAGAGCTTATCTATGTATCAGTTAACGCTGCGCCGATTATTGAACCGCAGAGTGGTAAAATAACAGGTGGTGTAGCA
>CAXYKR010000235.1:0-11142 GCA_964277815.1 uncultured Mucilaginibacter sp.
CCAGCGTGCAGAAGCAGCTGCAGGGCACCGAAACCCAGCTGGGCGAGCTGGAAAAGCAGGTGGACTCGCTGCAGAAGCAGTTGGAGAACGGCGAAAAAAAGCTGCAAGAGCTGGACGGGCGCAAGAAAAACAGGGCTCGGCACCCCCGCTAAGCAGAGGTGCTATCATCAAACTAACAACCTCCTATTCGCTCGGAAATCTTACTATTGGCTGGACAAATGACGCTACTAAAAGCCCTCAATTTTCATCCAAGGTTCAACTCATGGATAAGGATGGCCGCGAAGTAGAAACTATCGAAGAAAGTTTACCTGAAAAACGTTCGGTATTGATTAAACGGCAGCTGCCCACAGGCCGTTATGAAGCGAGAGTAACTATTACCGATATTTTCAATCAGGTAAGTAGCGTTGTTAAAAAGGAATTCTTGGTGAATTAGAAAATAGCGAAAAGTATACTTCTTAAATAAATATAAGCTATCTCCTACGCATATATCAACATTTAGCTCCAATATATTTGCTACATTATCCTTATCTAATCGGAGTTCAGTCTGGATAAATCATCAACTCTAACAACATTCCAGTTATCACAAACTACAAAACACAGAAAAGGGTACCCTTTGGAGATACCCTTTTCTAATATGATAGTAAACTGAAATTACTCAGCTACAACTTCTTCACCTTCAGTAGCAGTTTCAGCTTTAGGGGCTTCTTCTGCAGGAGCAGCTTTTGCTTTACCGTTAGCTGGTTTGGCAGCAGCTTCAGTTTGTACGTTTACTACTGGTTTTGCTTCAACAGCTACATTAGCAGTTTCATAAGGTAATACTGATACGTATGAACGGTCATCAGCTTTTTTTCTGAATACAACCTGACCGTCGATTAACGCGAATAAAGTATGGTCGCGGCCGATACCTACGTTAAGACCTGGGTTGTGACGGGTACCACGCTGACGAACGATGATGTTACCGGCAATAGCAGGCTGACCACCGAAAATCTTGATACCTAAACGTTTGCTATGCGATTCGCGGCCGTTTTTGGAACTACCCGCACCTTTTTTGTGAGCCATGTTTTAATATTTTATCAAAGCTTTTGGCTTTGCGTTAAACCTTCAATTATAATGTAATGCCTGTAATGGCGATTTTAGTGAATTGCTGACGGTGACCGTTTTTCTTTTTGTAACCTTTTCTTCTTTTCTTTTTGAAAACAAGAACTTTTTCACCTTTTACATGAGACACAATTGTTGCTGATACTTTAGCACCTTGCAGAGCGCTACCTAACGAAAATTTACCATCGTTTTCAGCTAACAATACTTTGTCAAATTCAATACTAGCGCCTTCATCTCCCTGTAAGCGGTGTACAAAGATTTGCTGGTCTTTTGCAACTTTAAATTGCTGTCCGGCTATATCTACTATTGCGTACATTGTTTGTTAATTAAATTGTTTAAAAATTTGAGGTGCAAATATAAGCATCATCTTACAAATAAACAACAGCGGTTTGCTTTATAATTTGAAGTTGTTTGCCGCACTTTTTACTTCTTCATTTGCTCTTCGCGCTCATCTAGCTTCATCTGTATTTCTTTGATTAATCGCAGATTAGCATCCTTCAAATCCGGGTCGCCGGCGTAAGAGGCATCAAAAAACACCTTTTTGGTTTTGTTCTTATAAACAAACTCCATCATGTACTTAGGAGCCTTCTGTTGTCCGGCACCAAAACCGTCACCCTCTTCTTTCTCCGGGAAATTCCAGAAACCCAAATCGGCAGCCTTGCGGTGCAGGTATAGCAGGTCGTCTTTGGTCAGGTGCAGTTCCATATTTTTAATGGCGCCGCTTTTAGTTACATACTGGTATGCACCGGTTTTAGAATCATACTTATTCTTCAGCGTATCACCGGTACCGTATTCAAAGCGCATATACTGGAAATCAGAAAAGCGGTATGGTGCGTTTTTAATCATCATACCATAATAGTAAGCGCAATACAGCAGAATCGGCACCACAACGGTCAGTGCAAAAAATATCTTCTTCGTTTTATCAGACATCTGAGGCTAATGAGTGAATTTTGAATGAGTGGATGAGTAAATTGAATTTGTGCAAAAGTAAGGGTTTTCAAAAAATCTAATGTTTTACTTTTGCCATATTAAACAACAGAGTACTAAATCAAGCTTGGTATATTAATTTCGTTACTACAAACTATTACTGTCTTTCAAATCGCCTTCCCACTTGCTTACCACTGCGGTAGCCATGGCGTTACCTAACACGTTAGTGGCCGAGCGGCCCATGTCCAGTAAAGGGTCGATGCCAATTAAAAGTGCTAAGCCAGCTTCGGGAATGTTAAACATGGCAATAGTACCGGCAATAACCACTAACGAGGCACGTGGCACACCGGCAATGCCTTTACTGGTAAGCATCAGTACTAACAACATAGATAATTGCTGACTGAAACTTAAGTGGATACCATACGACTGAGCCAGGAACAATGAAGCAAAGGTCATGTACATCATCGAGCCGTCGAGGTTAAATGAGTAACCTAAAGGCAGCACAAAGCTTACAATTTTATTATTACAGCCAAAGCGCTCCAGCTCCATTAAAATACGTGGATAAGCGGCCTCGCTGGTGGAGGTACTAAAGGCAATCAGCATGGCATCCTTAATACGGTTAACCAGATTAAACACCCGGGTACGCAGCACCAAGAAACCAGCCAGGATAATTACTAACCAAAGCACAATCAGCGAAAAATAGAACTCGCCAATAAAAATGGCATAGGTAGACAAAATGCCCAAACCCTGGCGGGCCACTACAGCCGTAATGGCGCCAAATACCGCCAGTGGCGCCGCCAGCATTACATAGCCGGTAATTTTCAAAATTACGTGTGCAAAGGCGTCCATAGCCTTTACTACAATCTCCCCTTTTTCGCCAATAGCACCGGTTGCCACGCCAAAAAACAAGGCAAACACCACAATCTGCAAAATCTCATTATTGGCCAGCGCCTCAAAAATACTCTTCGGGAAAACGTGGGTAATAAAGTCGCGCAGGGACAAAGCTGCCTTTTGTATACCACTGCTTAAATGACTATCAGGCAACGGGATATGCATGGTTTCGCCTGGCTTGAAAAAGTTAACCAGCACCATACCTAATAATAAGGATACCAGCGTAGCGCTCAAAAACCATATCATGGTTTTGCCGCCAATACGGCCTACGGCCTTTACATCGCCCACCTTGGCCACACCTACCACCAGCGTGGTAAACACCAGTGGAGCCACAATCATTTTAATGAGTCGTAAAAATATATCGCTTAGTATATTAAAACCTACCAGTTTATCTTCGCGCGTAGTATCATTCTCTTTACGGGCCTTTACTACCGCGGCACGTTCTTTTTTCAAACCGGCGTACTCGGTAACCGTTGTATCAGTGAGCTGAACCAGGCGGGTGTCAATAGTTTTAACTTTGGCATCGGCAGCGGCAATTTCGCTGTTATATTGATTTATGACGTAAACGTTGTACAGGTACCCGGTAATAACGCCGGCCACCAATGCAATAAAAATAAAAAGGGTAAGTTTACTTTGTTTCATGAAACGAATTAAACAGCTAAGCTACAACTTATTAATATTTTGCTAAAATTTAAGTAGAGGGATGGGGATAAATACCTACAATTTACAATCGGTAAAAAAAGAGCTACAGCATTTGAGCAGCAGTCAGTTAACTGATTTGTGCCTGCGCCTAGCTAAGTATAAAAAGGAAAACAAAGAACTATTATCTTACCTTTTGTTTGAGGCCGGTAACGAGACCGGCTATGTCCAGGGCATTAAAGAAGAAGTAGAAGACCTGTACAAAACGCTGCCTCACCATAGCTACTACCAGGCTAAGTTGCTGCGCAAAATTTTAAAGCTGATTGCTAAACACGCCAAGTTTATGGCATCTAAACCGGCCGAGATTGACTTGCTGATGCATTTTTGTGAGCAATATATCAAACGCATCGAAAGAAAGATTACTTACAAACCCTTGCGGCAACTACTCAGTAAACAGCTGGAAAAAGCAGGCAAACTGATTGATAACCTGCACGAAGACCTGCAGTTTGATTACCAATCCGACTTTGAAAAACTGGTTACCCACGCTGCCAAAACCATGAGCTGGATAAATAAACACGATTACGTGTAACAAAAGGTATCTTTACGCCATCTAAACCATACAACTTAATACTACTTCAGTGGCTGATAAAGATGCTGCTTTTAGGCAGATATTTGAATCGAACTCAAAAAAAATTTTCCGCCTTTGTTACGGTTACACCGGCGACGAAGACGCGGCCCACGACCTGCTTCAGGAAACATTTGTAAAGGTTTGGCAAAACCTGGATAAGTTTCGTAACACGGCCATGATTTCGACCTGGATATACCGTATTGCGGTAAATACATGTTTAACCTACTTGCGGTCGGAAAAGCGGCAGGCAAAAGAAGAGCTAACGCCCCACCTGGCCGAAACCCGTAAAGAAGAATTATCAGAAAAAAACGAACAGGTAGCTTTGTTATACAAGTGTATAGCCAAGCTCGAAGAATCAGAAAGAATTATTATTACCATGGTGCTTGATGAAGTGCCCTATCCGGAGATTGCCGAAATTTCGGGTATCTCCGAAGGAAATCTTCGGGTGAAGATTTATCGTATAAAACAGAAGCTAACCGATTTATATAATCATTATGAAAGACTTTGAACACCTGCTATCGGTTTGGCAAGAACAACCAAAGCAACCCCGGCTTTCGGTAGATGATGTGCTGAAACAGGTAAAAAAGGGAATTAACAAACTGGGGATACAGGTATATTATAGCATTATTGCGACCATTGTGGCCATCACCTTTACAGCGGGATTAACGCTTTTCGCCGTGTTTGAGCAGCGCATGAGCTATATAGGTTTATTTGTGTTGCTGTTTGGCATGGTAGCCTACCTGATTTTACAAATAGGTGATTACCGTACCATCCATAAACATGACGTAACGCTAAACCCTGCAGCTTATTTAAACGACTTAAAAGAATACCAGAAACGCCGGGCTTACCTGAATGGGCGGTTTTATTATGTGTTTGCCGTGATGATATCGCTGGGTATATCACTGTACACCATCGAGGTTTTTGAGAATAAGCCTATTATATTCCGCATCGTTTACTACAGCTTTTGCATCATCACTGTGTTGTTTACCACCTTTTATTTGAGGAGCCGGTTTATTGAGCGCGAGGAAAAAAAGGTAAGCTACTTGATTGAACGGCTGGAACGCCTGCAGGCCCAGTTTGAATAATGCATTGTGCTACCTTTGCCGCCATGACACCGACTATTGAACTGGTAAAAGTAACCGAAGCTGATGTTGGCACCCTGAGCGCCGTTAGTCGCGAAACGTTTTTTGCGGCGTTTTATCATTTAAATGATGCAGACGATATGGAGGCTTATGCAGCGGCATCCTTTAATCATGAAAAATTAAAAGCGGAGCTACAAACGCCCGGCGCTGACTTTTACTTTACAATGCTAAACGGTGAACTAGCGGGGTTCATCAAACTGAATACTGGCGAAGCCCAAAACGAGTACAAGCAAAATAACAGCCTGGAGATTGAGCGATTATACGTACTGGCTAAATATCAAAACCAAAAGCTTGGCCAGCAAATGCTCAACTTTGCTTTTGATGAAGCTGCCCGCAAAAAAGTTGACTTTATGTGGCTGGGCGTTTGGGAACACAACCTGCGGGCTATTAAACTTTACGAAAGCCTGGGTTTTACGCATTGCGGCAGTCACGATTTTATGCTGGGCACCGACCGTCAAACGGATTTGCTATTGAGAAAAGACCTTCGCTAAAACAAAAAAGCCCCAGGATAAAGTGATTGTCCCGGGGCTTTTTATAAGCAGTAATATCTATATCTTTTTAAACACCACGACAGCATTATGCCCACCAAAGCCGAATGTATTGCTTAAGGCTACGTTCACCGGCTTTTCCTGAGCCTCGCCCGTTACAATGTGTAAGCCCTGAGGTATTTGCGGGTCCAACTGATGCGTGTTGATGGTAGGCGGCACAATACCTTTCATTACTGCATTCGCCGAAATAATAGCCTCTATTGCCCCTGCCGCGCCCAGCAAATGGCCCGTCATCGATTTGGTTGCACTTACCGACAAACGCTCACTATCGCCAAAGGCTGAGTAAATGGCTTTAGCTTCGCTGATGTCGCCTACTGGCGTGGACGTTGCGTGTGCGTTCAGGTAATCAACCTCGTGGTGGTTTAAACCGGCATCCTGTAAAGCCAGCTCCATTGCTTTGATGGCGCCTTTGCCTTCGGGATGGGTGGCAGTAATATGGTAGGCATCGCCGGTCATGGCGGCACCTGCTACTTCTGCATATATGGTAGCGCCACGTTGTACGGCGTGCTCGTACTCTTCCAGCACCAAAACACCAGCACCCTCGCCCATCATAAAACCGTCGCGCTCTACATCAAACGGACGAGAAGCCGCCTGCGGGTCGCTATTACGGGTCGATAAAGCTTTGAGCGCATTATACCCACCCATGGAGGCAGGTGTGATGGGCGCATCTGCTCCACCGGTAATAATAATTTTAGCCTTACCCCAACGAATGTAATTCAGAGCATCCATCATGGCGCTGTTAGCGCTGGCACAAGCAGATACGGTGGTAAAGTTTACCCCCATCAAACCATATTTGATAGAAATTAATCCGGCAGCCATATTAACCAGCGTTTTAGGGATAAAAAACGGGTTAAAGTGCGGCTCGCCTTTGGCAGCATATTCTTCTACCTGTTCCTCAAAGGTTTGCATACCGCCCTGTGCCGAGCCAAATATAACGCCCACATCGTAAGGCGACATGGTAGCCACGTCAAAACCCGAATCTTTGATGGCTTGGTCGGCAGCAATGAGTGCATACTGGGTATACAGGTCGTTACGCTTGATTTCGTTACGGTCGAGATACTGTAATACACTGAACTCGGCGGGCAATTGCGCCGCAAACTGTGTTTTAAATTTTTCTGCATTAAAGCGGCTGATGGGTCTGGCCCCGCTCCTGCCGTTTTTGATATTGTCCCAAAAGGTATTTAAATCATTTCCCAGCGACGAGACTACGCCCATGCCGGTAATAACAACTCTCTTCATACATTATTAATGGCGGCATAAGCTCGTGGCATGCCAGCCGGATATAAATTTTATTTTTAACGGAGATGGATAGCCTGTTTACGAACCCATCCCGATTTAAAAGGTGCAAATATAGAACTACTTTAAAATTACTTTGGTAGCGCCGTAACCAAATTTCTCTTTACGGGCATCCATAAAGGTTTGCACCTTATGATGCTTGCCCAGTTGCTTATGCAGTTCGTGCTTTAAAATGCCGTTGCCCGCGCCATGAATGAAAGTAATTTCGGGCAGCTGGTGTACAACGGCGGCATCAAGCGCTTTTTTAAAGTGGTCGAGTTGTATACGTAAAATTTCTGCGCTGCCAATAAACTGGTAATCGTCGCGCAGTTTTTCTATATGCAGGTCCACTTCTTTTTGGGGCTTGTCTACCTGCTGCTTTTCGGCCGCCGGTTTAAAAAAGCTTTCCTTAAGTTTTTCGGGATTGATAATCACTTCGGGCTCGTCCAGCCGGATGAGCCAGCCCTGCTGCTTGATAACCGGCAATGGCTTTTTAGCATCAGCAAAATCCTTGGCTTTAAACTTTTCGCTAAACGTTAAAGGCGACTGCGGCTTGATGTCCTGCGGGGTAAAAAACAATACCTGGAAAGTAAACTTAGGCCACAACTGCAAATCGGCCAGTTGCGCAGAGTAAACCGCCGCTGCCGAACCGGGGTTGATAATGCCTGCATACTCCCCTTTAAACTGTTGCTTTTCGGTAATCAGGGTAATCAGCAATTGGTACGACGTATCATTAATCACATTAAAATGCACTACCGATGCAGCCCTTGCATCGCTCACTACGCCTAAGTACACGCCTTTGCTTTTAAAAGTGGCCGCATCAACCACGGGTGCAGCGCTTGCCTGTCCGGCCCCTGTTTGTGCTGCAGACTGATGCCCGTGCACGGTAGTTACCTTGCTGGCCAGCACCGGAATCTCAAAATCATCGTCGCCGGTTACGCCTATCATATCCTCGTCGAAAATACGGGTAACGTAACCCTCCCGCCTTTCTTCAACAAAGCGCACAAAATCGCCAAGCTTGTATTTCATGGTATCAATATTTCGGGTGCAAAAGTAGTGTAATAAATGGTACTGTCTTTAGCCTCTAACACTTTATTAATAATCACATTAAAATGATTTAACATATTAAACTAAAGCACTACTTTTGCAATCCTATTTTTATTTAAACGGTGAATCGAAGCGAATCTGTATCTTTTAGAAAAAACTGGAAAGCCACCTGGGGCTCTGTATCACAACGCACGCTGATGCTTACAGGTTCTGCTGTGGTGTCGGTTATACTGTCGGCCATGCCTTTTTTCTTTAAGCACATCGAGCTGCGCCCGGGTATACAATTGCACGATTTTGTTTTATCGCGCATACCGGCGCAAAATGTTTCGCTGTATATATTTCTAATTATATGGAGCATGGGCTTGCTCACGCTTGTACGGGCCATACAAACCCCTATTGTCTATGTACGCTACGTTTGGCTTTACATTTTAATATGCCTCACCCGTTTACTCACCATCACCCTGGTTCCTCTGGCACCGCCTGCCGGCTGGGTTGAACTGGTTGACCCTTTAACCGGCATATTTTACGGGCACTCCATCATCACCAAAGATTTATCTTACTCGGGCCATACAGCTGCATTGGTAGCCATGTATTTCTGTCTACCAAAAAAATCGGACCGGATACTGGTGGTGCTGGCCACCATAGCGGTTGGATGCCTGTTGCTGGTGCAGCACATCCACTATACCATTGATGTACTGGCTGCGCCGGTTTTTGTTTACCTGCTTAACCAGGTAGTTAAGTCAACACTCTTCGTCAACAAAAATTTGGATACCTCTAACTAAAAAGAAAAGCGGCTTTCAGAATTCTGAAAGCCGCTTTTGCTACATCAATTTTATAGTCCCTTATCCCGCTTCAGTACCACTTTATAATCGAGGCCCTGATAATTTAATTTTAGATTGATAGAATCTGCAGATAGCTTGCCGGCATGCGTAGCTGTTTCGCCATTCAGGTTGGCTTTAAAAGTAAGCATATCTTTCTCCAATTTGCCTTCCTCGATGGGTACAATGCCCAAGGGCGTTTCGGCAGTGCCGGTTACTTTGCTACCTTCGGTTTTAAATTCGTAGCTGATGGCTACATCCCTGCCATTGTAATCTATTACCCCGCGCCACTTACCATTAACATCTGCTGCAATAAGGCAAAAAAGCACACCGCAAATGCAGAGTACTATTGCGTTAAAAATTTTCGTGTTCATTAGGTTTAATTGGTTGTGTACTAAGTTATAATAAATAAATCATCCTGCTCAATATATTTGTTAACACCATACTAATTTTACACTCCGTTTTAAACCCGGAAGTAATCATAAGTATATTCATCAACCCATCATTGATATGAAAGACAATTTCTCGACCCGGTCTGATTTGTATGCTAAATTTAGACCTACTTATCCTGACGAACTATTTTCATTTTTACTAACGCAAGTACCACAGCGAGACATGGCCTGGGATTGTGGTACCGGCAACGGGCAGGTTGCCGGCGAGTTAGCAAGACACTTTAAACAGGTACGAGGCACTGACATCAGCCAATCGCAACTGGATAACGCCGTACAGCTGCCCAACATTACTTACACCCAACAACCGGCCGAGCATACCAACTTTGCCGATGAAAGTGTTGACCTGATTACCGTAGCCCAGGCTATCCACTGGTTTAAGTTTGATGATTTTTACAGCGAGGTTAAACGCGTGCTGAAGCCGCAAGGCATTATATCGGTAATGGGATACGGCGTAATTGCTATAACGCCGGAGGTTGATGCCGTTGTTGATAAGCTTTATACTGACATCACTGGCCCTTATTGGGATAAGGAGCGCAGGTATATTGACGAGCATTACCAAACCATCCCTTTTCCGTTTGAGGAAATTGCCTGCCCGCCTTTTAGCATCACCCGGCACTGGACCGCCGACCATTTAATTGGCTACCTCGAAACATGGTCGGCCGTAAAGCTCTATCAGCAAAAAAACGGCACTAACCCGGTAGATTTGATTAAAGATGACTTGCACCGGGCCTGGGGCGACGTGGATGGACAAACAGTAACCTTCCCGGCGTTGTTGCGGGTGGGAAAATTGTAAGCTTAGATAGATGCACGTTGCAATAATTGCGGCACGGCAGGCAAACAAATAATTACAAAATTCATTACTTACAGAAATACAGCGGGTTGTTTTGCGCAGATTTATGAATTTTAATACTATTGCGTTAGTTTATTTGTAAATTTTATGATTTAAATCAAATTAACTAACCATTTTAATTAAGTACAATGTAAATTGCGCTTACATTTGCATCGTTCAAATCAAAAATGACTAACACCGAAAATACTCAAAATTCTGTAACTGATGTAGTTCTGATTGGCGCCGGCATTATGAGCGCAACATTGGGCATTATGCTGAAACAGTTACAGCCCGACCTTACTATTGAAATATTTGAAAGACTTGACGTAATGGCGGCCGAAAGCTCGGACGCGATGAACAACGCCGGCACGGGCCACTCCGCATTTTGCGAGTTAAACTACACGCCGCAGTTACAGGATGGTTCGGTTGATATTTCGAAGGCTATTAAAATTGCCGAGCAGTTCGAGGTTTCTAAGGAGTTTTGGTCATTTTTAATTGAATCTCAAATTATCCAGTCGCCAAAATCGTTTATTTACCCGGTTCCGCACATGAGTTTTGTTTGGGGCGAGAGCAATGTATCGTACTTAAAAAAACGTTATGAGGCACTGGTAAAACACCACTTTTTTAAAGATATGCAGTACTCGGATGATGCTGCTAAATTAAAAAGCTGGATTCCGCTGGTAATGGAAGGCCGCGACCCGAACGAAAAAGTGTCGGCCAACCGCATGGATTTAGGTACCGACGTAAACTTCGGCGCTTTAACCAACAGCCTGTTTAACTACCTGAAACAGCAACCGGGAGTTAGTTTACACCTGAAACACGAAGTGCGCGATTTAGCCCGCGATAAA
>CAXYKR010000236.1:0-8074 GCA_964277815.1 uncultured Mucilaginibacter sp.
GCACCCTTCAGCGAGCAGCACGCGCTCAAATTTGCTGTCGCTTTAAAGAACGCGACGTACTCTAATGTTTTGGGGCAGGGTATCATTTCGCTGGTGCAAGGCTTTTTGCTGGCTAACGGATTTTGGATTGTAGGCCTCCCGGATGCAATATTTTGGGGTGTAATTGCCACTTTTATTTCGTTTTTACCCGTGGTGGGCGCTCCTACTTTATCTATACCTGCCGGGCTGTATTTAATGCTCATCGGCCGAACCTGGTCGGGCGTGTTTATTATGGCTTACGGTCTGCTTTTCATTGGCAATTTAGACCATGTTTTGCGAATGGTAATTAATAAGCGGATAGCTAATACTCATCCGGTTATCTCTATTATAGGCGTATTTATAGGCTTGCCTTTATTCGGCATCCTGGGCTTGGTATTTGGCCCGGTATTATTATCCTATTTTATACTCCTCACCGAGATTTACGAAACGAACCGAATGGCGGCCGAACGGCTGGAACGGATACGAGCCACACCCGGTGATGAACAATTTTAACAATCGATATAAACAAAGCTTTATTTTAGCCGTTACTTAGATAACTGATTACAACATTAAATTTTAATCACCATGAATACAAAAGACGTAGCAGACCTGATCAAAAAAATACCAAGCTTTAAAGTAAAAAAAGATGATGGTTTGGGCGATGCCGGTAAAGTAGCTTTAGCTCTTTTAGCCGGTTTAGCTGCCGGTGCAGCACTGGGCATTTTATTTGCCCCGGACAAAGGTACCGACACGCGCGACAAATTATCGGAGTCTTTAAATAACCTGAGCGATACCATTAAAGACACTGCCGCTGCCGAAATTGATAAATTATCTTCATTAAAATCAAAAGTGGTAGGTAATATCAAAACCAAGCTGAACGGTGTTGAGCAAGATTACCAGGACGACCTGGAGCACGCGTAAATTAAATAATTCCGGAAATCACATCCTTCGGGATTAATCTAATTTTTAGATGGAAGAAACCAAAGAAGCAGAACAACCATTACAACCACCCATACTCGACCAGCTAAAAGAGTACATCGAAACCCGCTTTACTTTATCAAAATATAAGGCGATTGAGAAAAGTACTTCGGTAGCGGCAAGTTTGGTTACGGTGGTAGTGGTTACAATAAGCCTTTTACTTACCTTTTTGTTTGCCACTTTTACTTTGGCCTTATTTTTAGGTGAGGTAATGGGTGCAGCATGGAAAGGTTTTGGCATAGTAGCTTTGTTCTACCTTATCATTGCACTCATCTTTATTTTTGCAAAAAATAAAGTAGAAAAGCCGATTGTGAACCTGCTCATTAGTAAAATATTTAAGTAGCCATGGATATACCTGTAAAAAACATAGATGACCTGCGCTCGGAGATTATCCGGCTCGAGAAGCATCGACAGGAGCAGGAAATGGAGCTTAAAAAGCGTTTCAATAGTCCATCGGCTATTTTTGCCTCCATACGTTCTATCTTCCCGAAAGCACCGGAGGGAGAGGCAAGTGCTGGCGGTAATTTTGGCTTAAGTTCCATTCTTTCACCGGATATTATTGGCTTAATATCACGCTTTGTTCTTCCAATAGCTTTAAATAAAACGCTGTTTAAACGGTCTAACTTCATAGTGAAGACATTGGTAGGCTTGGCCTCACAAAAGGCGTCGACTTACATCAGCGAAGACTCGGTAACTTCGGTTTGGGGACGGGTAAAATCCCTGTTCGGTAAAAAACCCAAAACAGCTATCAAGCAGTCGACAGTTAAACCACCCGAAAAGCCAATTCTTGAAAAGAAAGTAGTTGTAGAACCGGCTCCGCCGATATCGCCTAACATCAGGCCGGTATAAGCCAAAATACATTTATTCATTATCAGCAATGCTCCCCTCAAAGGAGCATTGCTTGTTTCTTGGCTGCTGTATATACTTTACTTACTTTTGTGCCTTTAATTTTAAGCAGTGGGAAAAGATAAGTTAAGGCGCTTTGCCGAAATAGCAACCTTTGATAATGTTAAACAATTAGAGGACGGTTTGCCTTACAAAGGCCAATGGGCCGCAAATTTTTTTAAAAACAGCAACCCGGTAGTATTAGAACTGGCCTGCGGAAAAGGCGAGTATACCGTTAACCTGGCCCGCTTATTTCCCGAAAAAAACTTTATTGGCATTGACTATAAAGGTAACCGCATATGGCGCGGCGCCAAAACCGCTGTAGAAGAGAACATCTCTAACGTTGGCTTTCTGCGCATCCAGATAGAAAACCTGACCGATTATTTCGGCGAGCACGAGGTTGATGAAATATGGATTACCTTCCCCGACCCGCAACCGCAAATAAGCCGCGAAAAGAAACGACTAACCTCTCCGCGCTTTTTAGAAAAATACAAACAGGTGCTGAAACCGGGTGGCCGCATTAATTTAAAAACGGATAATGACGGACTGCATGCTTACACTGCCGAAAAAATTGAAGAACTGGGCTTAAAGCTTCATGTAAAAACCGAAGATTTATATCACTCTCCTTTTGCCACTGAGGTACTGAATATTAAAACCTATTACGAAAAAAAGTATTTACAGGATAACAAGAACATTAATTACCTACAGTTCTCGTTTGAATAACGTGCTATGGCCGAAGATAACTTCTTTAATCGAGTGTATGAAGTAGTTAGGCTTATCCCTGCCGGCAGGGTGACCTCTTATGGAGCCATTGCGGCCTATTTGGGTTCAAAAAGTTCGTCGCGCGTGGTAGGTTATGCCATGAGGGCTTCGGGAAGTGTATTACCGCCTATCCCTGCCCACCGCGTGGTTAACCGCACCGGGTTGCTCACCGGCAAGTTTCATTTCGGCTCGTTTGAGCAAATGGAACAGATGCTACGCAGTGAAGGTATTGAGGTGGAAAACAACCAGGTGCAGAACTTCGAAAAGATATTTTGGGACCCGGCTAATGAATTGACTTAATACCTCCCGGTAACATCAATTAAAATTCATATAAAACAATAAAGGCCTCCGTAGAGGCCTTTATTGTTTTATCAGGTACCGTATTCGGTAGTGGTTACTTCACTTTCCTCAAACTCGTAATCGGTTAACGGCGGACAAGAACAAATTAAGGTACGGTCGCCGTAGGTATCGTTTACACGACCTACTGATGGCCAGAATTTGTAATCCGCCACGTAAGGCAGCGGGAATGCTGCTTTTTGGCGGGTATACGGATGGCTCCACTCATTACCGGTGATTACCGCTGCAGTGTGAGGTGCATTTTTTAACGGGTTGTCGGTTTTATCTAACAAGCCTTTTTCCACATCGTCAATTTCGTGACGGATGGCAATCATAGCATCACAGAAACGGTCCAGCTCGTGCTTAGGCTCTGACTCGGTTGGTTCAACCATTACGGTACCTGCAACCGGGAAAGAAACCGTAGGTGCGTGGAAACCGTAATCCATTAAACGTTTGGCAATATCGGTAACCTCAATACCGAAGCTTTTAAAGCTGCGGCAATCCAATATCATCTCGTGTGCGCAACGGCCTTGTGCACCGGCGTATAACACCGGGTAATGCTGCTCCAAGCGTGCCTTAATGTAGTTAGCATTCAGGATAGCGTATTTTGTAGCATTGGTTAAACCATCGCCGCCCATCATTGCAATATAAGCATGCGAGATAATCAGGATAGAAGCCGAACCCCAAGGCGCAGCAGATACCGCCGGGATTGATTTACCCTGGTCAATATCAACCACAGCATGTCCCGGAAGATAAGACACCAGGTGCTTAGCTACACCGATTGGGCCCATACCAGGACCACCACCACCGTGAGGGATACAGAAAGTTTTATGCAAGTTCAGGTGGCAAACGTCGGCGCCAATGTTGGCCGGGCTGGTTAAGCCTACCTGGGCATTCATGTTAGCACCATCCATATAAACCTGGCCACCATTTTCGTGGATGAGGTTACAAACTTCGATAATCGACTCTTCGAACACCCCGTGGGTAGATGGGTAAGTCACCATCAGGCACGAAAGCTCATTTTTGTATTGCTCGGCTTTTGCTTTCAGGTCAGCTACGTCGATGTTACCGTTTTCGTCACATTTTACCACGATGATTTTCATACCGGCCATCGCTGCCGAAGCCGGGTTAGTACCGTGAGCCGATGACGGAATCAAGGCTATATTACGGTGGGCATCGCCCCTGTCCAAATGATAAGCACGGATAACCATTAAACCGGCATACTCGCCTTGAGCGCCGGCATTAGGCTGTAAGCTCATGGCTGCAAAGCCAGTAATTTCGCTCAACCATTTGTTCAGCTCATCAAATACCTGCATGTAGCCTCCGGTTTGGTCTACCGGTGCAAACGGGTGCATCTTGCTCAACTCGGGCCAGGTAACTGGCACCATCTCGGTAGTCGCATTCAGTTTCATGGTACATGAACCCAAAGCAATCATCGAGTGGCAAAGCGATAAATCCTTGGCCTCTAATGATTTGATATAACGCAACATTTCATGCTCTGAATGATGCGAGTTAAATATAGGATGTGTTAAGTAAACCGACTGGCGCTGCAATTCGGCCGGGATAACGGTTTCCAGTTTTGATTTCAGTTCATCAAAGCTTACATCATTCAGCGTCTTGCCCTTTACTTTGGCAAAAAAGCGAATGATGGTTTTGATATCTTCCGGCGATGTAGTCTCGTCCAGGGCAATGCTTACCAGCGAACCATCATAATGCAGGTTCATTTCGTTATTCAATGCCTCAGAATGGATTGGGCCGGCTAAATGGCCTACATCAAACTTAACGGTATCAAAAAAGGCTTCGTTGAGTTGCTCGTAACCCAACTGCTGTAGAGATTGTGAAAGTAAAACAGCTAAACCATGTACACGCTCAGCAATCAGTTTCAACCCTTGCGGACCATGATACACGCCATACATACCGGCCATAATAGCCAGCAAAGCTTGCGCTGTACAAATGTTGGATGTTGCTTTATCGCGACGGATGTGCTGCTCACGAGTTTGTAATGCCATACGCAAAGCGTAATTACCGGCACTATCAATAGTGACACCTATAATACGGCCCGGCATTGAGCGCTTGTATTCTTCTTTAGTAGCAAAAAACGCAGCATGAGGACCACCAAAGCCCATAGGCACACCAAAACGCTGGCTGGTGCCTACCACAATATCTGCACCCCACTCGCCCGGAGGCGTTAACAGCAGCAGGCTCATCAAGTCGGCTACTACAGTTAGCTTAATATTTTTTTCATGAGCCTTAGCTGCGAAATCGGTGTAGTTATACACCGCACCATCTTTAGCCGGATACTGCACAATGGCGCCAAACATCTCGTCGGTCAGTTCGACAGAACGGTGGTCGCCAATAACTAACTGAATACCGTAAGGCTCAGAGCGGGTTTTTAAAATATCGATGGTTTGCGGAAACAGTTCCTGAGAAACAAAAAAGGTATTGGCCCTTTGATTTTTACGCAAGCTGTATTGCATAAACATAGCCTCGGCGGCAGCCGTACCCTCATCCAGTAACGAGGCATTGGCAATTTCCATCCCGGTCAAATCAATCACCATGGTTTGGAAGTTCAACAAAGCCTGTAAGCGGCCCTGCGCAATTTCGGCCTGGTAAGGCGTGTATTGCGTATACCATCCCGGATTTTCCAGAATATTACGCTGAATTACCCCCGGTACAATAACATCGTAATAACCCTGGCCAATATATGTTTTAAATACCTTGTTTTTTGATACGGTTTGTTTCAGCGTATTCAGGTAATCAAACTCACTTTTAGCAGCAGGTAAATTCAATGGCGCTTTAAGCCTAATCTTTTCAGGAACGGTTTGTCCAATCAGTTCATCTAATGAGCCAACACCAATAGTTTTAAGCATTTTGGCAGCATCTGCCTCATTAGGTGCAATGTGTCTGGCTTGAAATTTTTCCTGGTAATCAATATTCAGTTTCATCAACGGGATGCCCTTATTTGTTTGCCGCAAAGGTACTATTTTAAGCCCTGATTAACAATTGGTAAACAAATACTGACACTGCTATGGGTTTGCTTAACGTTAGCTTTCAAACCCCGTAACAAATATGCCTGAGGTTAACAATTTTAGTTATTTTTGCGGGTTAATATTTGTGAATGAAAACATACTTCCGGCTGCTCTCTTTTGCTAAACCCATTGAGAAATTTGCCATCCCTTATTTTATAACCACTGCCTTTGCGGTTATTTTTAATACCCTCAACTTAGCATTATTAGTACCGCTGCTGCAAACCTTGTTTTCTAAAGGCGATAAATGCTTGACGCCCTTAGTAAAAGCTAATGCGCCAAAGCCAACAATCTTTGATCTTAATGCTTTTTTCAACTACTATGTTAATTTTATCATACAAGAATACGGCCGCTGGGGAGCATTGAAATTTGTATGCGTTATTATTGTTACTTCTGTTTTTTTAGGTAACCTTTTCCGCTACCTATCCCAGCGCACAATGGAAAACCTGAGAGCACATACGCTACTTAATCTACGCCGCTCGGTTTTCAATAATGTAATGAACCTGCATATGGGTTTTTTCAGCAATGAACGAAAGGGTGATATCATTTCTAAAGTAGCTTCGGACGTACAGGTGGTACAATACTCTGTTACCGGCACCCTGCAAGTGCTTTTTAAAGAACCTTTGCAGCTTATTTTATACGCTGCGGCCTTATTTGCCATTTCTGTTAAATTAACAGTTTACTCATTACTGGTTATTCCGGTTTCGGCATTTATTATCTCGCGCATTGTAAAAAAGCTTAAGCAACAGGCTATTGCGCTACAGCAAACTTACGGCGTAATGATTAGCTATCTAGACGAAGCGCTATCAGGTGTAAAAATTATTAAAGCGTTTAATGCAGGCAACTATACCAAAGACCGCTTTAACGCACAGAATGAAAAATACACCAAGATTGTTAAATCAATGGCCAGGCGGCAGCAACTGGCCTCGCCTGTTTCTGAAACTTTGGGTGTGAGTATGATTACGGCACTGGTGTTATACGGCGGCTATCTGATTTTAAATGATAAATCTGACTTAAGTGCAGCGGCCTTTATTGGCTACATTGCCATGTTTTCGCAAGTAACCAGGCCTGCCAAAGCTATTTCAGATTCGTTTAGCGGTATCCATACCGGTCTTGCAGCCGGCGAGCGGGTATTAAAATTAATTGATGAAAAACCACAAATTGTTGATGCACCTGATGCAATTGCGTTGAATGGCTTTAATCAAAGTATCAAGCTCGACCATGTTACTTTTGCCTACGGCGAAAAAGAAGTATTGAAGGACATTAACCTCGAGATACCTAAAGGTAAAACCATTGCCTTGGTAGGCCCGTCAGGCGGTGGCAAATCAACCTTAATGGATTTATTGCCCCGCTTTATTGAGCCTAAAAGCGGCGCGGTAATTATAGACGGGCATGATATTAAAGACGTTACCATGGAATCGGTGCGCAGCCTGATGGGTATTGTAAACCAGGAATCTATTTTATTTAACGATTCTATATTTAATAATATCGCTTTCGGTAAACCTAACGCTACCATGGAGGAAGTGCAGGCTGCAGCCCGCATTGCCAATGCACATACCTTTATCGAAAATACCGAAAACGGTTATGAAACCAACGTGGGCGACCGCGGCACCAAACTTTCGGGCGGACAAAAACAACGCATTTGTATTGCCCGCGCTGTATTGGCCAACCCGCCGCTGATGCTGTTGGATGAAGCAACGTCGGCCCTGGATACCGAGTCGGAAAAACTAGTGCAGGATGCGTTGAATAACCTGATGAAAAACCGCACCTCGCTCATTATTGCTCACCGGTTAAGTACTATTCAAAACGCCGACCTGATTGTAGTGTTGGAAAACGGACGTGTAGCCGAGCAAGGCAACCATACTGAACTGATGCAAAAAAATGGGCTTTACCGCAAGCTGATTGATATGCAGTCGTTCCAAGGGTAAGCATCAAAACAAACGATGCCGTCTCATAAGTCAATTATGAGGCGGTTTTTTGTTTTAATAGAGCAAGGCAAGCCATTATCCCATGGCTGTACAGTAGTGGCTTAGTTTGGAGTTGCTTTGTTTGTTGATGCGTGTTTTTGG
>CAXYKR010000237.1:0-5749 GCA_964277815.1 uncultured Mucilaginibacter sp.
TATTGCCTTGGCCATTCAGCTTATCCTCCAAAAATTCATTTTAACCGAAGAACAGCTGCACGATTGGGGCTGGCGCATACCTTTTGCCATTGGTGCCATCTTATCCATTGTAGCGCTTTATCTGCGAAAAAATCTTCATGAAACCGAAGCTTTTCAATCACAAAAAAGCAAAGGCGAATCAGCTAAAGGAACCATTAAAGAATTACTTCGCCATCCGAGGGCGGTACTTACCGTAGTTGGTCTTACCCTGGGTGGTACGCTGGCTTTTTATACTTACACCACGTATATGCAAAAGTTTCTGGTAAACACGGTACACCTGTCTAAAGGCGAATCAACCTTAATTTCGTTTGTCAGCCTTTTCTTCTTTGCCGTTTTGCAACCCGTTTTCGGCGGACTATCAGACCGCATTGGCAGAAGGCCACTGCTCATCACCTTCGGTGTACTGGGAACCATTTGTACCGTACCGTTGCTTACCTTACTTAGCCACACCACTAACGTTTACGGAGCCTTTGCCTTGCTGCTGGTAGCACTTTTAATTGTGAGTGGCTATACCAGTATTAATGCGGTGGTAAAAGCTGAATTATTCCCGGCTCAAATCAGGGCTTTGGGTGTTGGCTTACCCTATGCGTTGACGGTAGCCATTTTTGGTGGTTCTGCCGAGTATGTGGCCCTTTGGCTAAAAAACTGGGGACATGAGTCTTACTTCTATTGGTATATCACTGCTTGTATCTTCATTTCGCTGATGGTTTATCTATTCATGAAAGACACCAAACATTATTCGCGCCTTGACCAAGAAATCGAACAGGTTAAATAGTTTATTTTATATTGCGATATCGTTAAATATGATTTTGAACGAACTTCTGATTCAACATTTTATACGAATTAGATCAGGTAGCTAAGTGTTTTTACATATACTGAAAGTGCATCACATCAATTTTTAATTCACTCACTGGCTCTACTCCAGATAATAATGCCTGATTTGATTAAGTCGGTCGTCCAGTTCGTACACCCATGGTGTGGCGGTCGGGATGTCGAGTTTGGTTACTTCTTCGTCGCTTAAGTTATCAATGTATTGTACCAGCGCCCGCAAACTGTTGCCATGTGCGCAGATAATCACTTTTTGGTTTTGCCTGAGTTGTGGCACAATGCTTTCGTGCCAGAAGGGTAACGCACGGGTCATGGTTTCACTCAGGTTTTCGGTCAGCGGTAGTTCGCGATAAGTCAGGTCGTTGTAACGCAGGTAGTGCCCCGGAAAGCGTTCGTCATCCTCGGTAATGGCCGGCGGATGTTCGGCAGGGTCGCGCCGCCATTTATGTACCTGTTCTTCGCCGTATTGCTTAATGGTTTCGTCTTTATTGAGGCCTTGCAAAGCGCCGTAAAAGCGCTCGTTTAACCGCCATGATTTATGTACGGGTATCCATAACATATCAAGTTCTTCTAAAACATAATGTAATGTTTTGATAGACCTTTTTAAAACCGAGGTAAACCCAACATCAAACGTAAAATTGTGTTTACGCAGCAATTGACCTGCATGTATGGCCTGTTTTACGCCTTCTTCAGATAAATCAACGTCGGTCCATCCGGTAAAACGGTTTTCTTTGTTCCAAACGCTTTCGCCGTGTCTTAATAATACTAATTGCAAAGCCATAATGCGTAAACGCAATAATGCCATAAGCGTTTGTAAAATGACGGTCAATAATTTATATTGCACTACAAACCAATTCTTAACCTTTATAAACCATGACCCCAACTACAACCGTAGTGGTAAAGGATGGCTCGGCCAACCCTGCACCGCTTGGCCTTTGTGCCTTTGGCCTCACTACCATTTTATTAAACATCCACAACGCCGGTTTTACCGAGCTCAGCTCTATGATACTGGGCATGGGCATCTTTTACGGCGGACTGGCACAAGTGATTGCCGGTGTCATCGAAGCTAAAAAGAATAATACTTTCGGCCTTACTGCCTTTACGTCTTACGGGTTTTTCTGGCTATCGCTGGTAGGCTTGCTGGTGATGCCTAAATTGGGCTGGGCCGAACCGGCCAGCAACGGCAGCATGGTAGCTTACCTGAGTATCTGGGGCATATTTACATTTTGCCTGTTTTTTGGCACCCTGCGTTTGAATCGTGCTTTACAGTTTGTATTCGCGTCGCTTACCGTTTTGTTTGCTTTACTGGTATGGGGCGATGCCTCGGGCGATGCCGGCATTAAGCACCTGGCCGGTTACGAGGGTATTGTTTGCGGTGCATCAGCGGTGTATACCGGTATGGCCGGGGTGCTAAACGAGGTTTATGGTAAAACTATTTTACCGATTGGCCAGGTTAAAGCAAACTAAGCCGCATAATTACTAATTTTACGGCGTGAAAGATTACAAAAAGTATTATAGCATTAACGCCACACCGCAGGAGATATACGCTGCCATTACCAATCCACTTACCTTACAACTCTGGACCGGTGAACCGGCCGAAATGTCGACCGAGCCGGGCAGCGAATTTAGCCTTTGGGACGGCGCCATTGTAGGTAAAAATCTGGAGTTTGAAGAAGGCAAAAAAGTGGTACAGCAATGGTATTTTGACGGGCAGGACGAACCCTCTATTGTGACGATAAAGCTCCACGCCGACAAACACGGCACATCAGCCGAGTTGCGCCACAACAACATACCTGACGAAGCCTACAACGATATTGTGGAAGGCTGGAACGATGTATATTTTGGCGGCATTGCCGAGTTTTACGAAAGCATTTAACTTTAATAAGCACTATAAACAAAAAATGCTGCCCGTTCATACAGGCAGCAGTTTTTGTTTGTGGAATTACCTGCTATTAATACAAGGTAAATTCAACACGACGGTTTTTCTGACGACCGGCTTCTGTTTTGTTAGAAGCAATTGGTTGTGTTTTACCGTAACCTACAGCTTCGATACGAGATGGGTTAGCACCTTGCTCTACTAAGTAAGCTTTTACAGATTCTGCACGGTCTTTAGATAACTTCATGTTAGCTTCGGCCGAACCTACATTATCTGTATGACCAGCTAATTTCAGGCTGAAGTTTTTATCAACCAGGATTTTAGCTACGCGTTGTAAGCTTGGGAATGATTTTTCGCGGATAGTTGCTTTGCCAAATTCAAACTCTAAGTTTTTGATGGCTTCACGTACCACACGGCGGTCTTCTTCAGTAACTACTACACGTACTGGAGTTACCGGAGCTGGCAGCGGACAGCCTGAACCATCAACTTTAGTACCTGCTGGTGTGTTTGGACATTTATCGCTTATGTCCACTACACCATCACCATCGCTGTCAGTAGTTAAACGGGCAATGTTAGCATTGGTAGCATCCAAATCGGTGCGTAAACGGCGGTTTTCTGCTTTTTGGGCATCAATCTCACCTTGTAAACGGCGTTGCTCCATCAAGTACTCGTAACGCATTGATGCTACCGGGTTATGTGCAGCCAGTTGTGGTTTCGAGCTTCTGCCTAAGGCAAACTCTAAACCTGCGTGTGCCATACCGTATTTGTCGCGTTTGTCGCCACGGTAGTATTGGTCTAAGTTATCACCGTTAACAAAGTTTACCTGGTAACCTAAATCAAGATTAACTACCGGACCTAAATTGAATTTAAAACCAGTACCTACGGGGATATACCATTGACGGGTGTTACCCACGCCAGATGTTGTACCATTGTTAGCAGTTAAGGTTGACGTGAAAGCCATGTTACCTGCACCAAAGCTTAAATACGGCTGTATAAAGCTTTGCTGACTGCGCCAGTTAATATTGGCTAAGGTTACTACGGCTTGTAAATCTACTGCGTATTTGATTTTTGTTTCGAAGCGCTGGATTGGATAGCTCATATCACGCGGGCCTGAACCTTGCACATGGCCTCTCATAAAGGTAGCCTGCAAGCCTAATCCGTGTAATAATTGCTTTTTAATATAACCACCATACATTAATCTTTCGTTGGCGGTAATGTAATCACCTTTATCCTGAAACAGTGTGTTAATCGAGCTCATACCAGCTTGTAAGCCTACCGACCATGTACGGAACGGGCTACCGCCTGCAAAAGGTTGAACGTAATTTTTGGTACTGTCTGTAGTTTGTGCCATAAGCTGCGAGCCCATGGTGAGGCCTGCTATAAGTAAGCCTGTTTTTTTTAGATGTAGCTTCATATTAAATAATGTTAAGGTAAATGCTGTAACTCCTAAACTTAATTGGAGTAACGTTGACCTCAATAGGCAACATCAATGCCAATCCGCATGCAGTGACCTAAATTGTGAATAACTGCACCTCTAAAAATATCGCTTAACTCTTTGTAACACAAAATTTACCACGCAAACGATGTATTTTGATGACTTATCAACACGCCAGAAAATTGTTCCATCGGAGCAAAACCGTGTATAAAAAGTGAGACAAACTACAACGTAGCTGTACTAAATGTTAACAAATGGCATGGCTGTGCGGACTAATTATTTGTCGTGCTCGACGTATTAGATTTCGATTAGAAATGAGGTTTGCAACCAAATCATCTCGTAAAATCAAGCCCATATGTTAGATTTTCCATGTGATTCCTGTTTAGACTACAGTGCTTTCGTCAGACTGGACGGCATTTGTTTACGCGCTGGTTAATGAAAAGAGCCTGCAAATTTTAATATCTGCAGGCTCATCAATCATTAAATATTTTTTGTGTTAAACGCTTTTGTCGAGTGCTTGGGTGATGTCGGCAATAATGTCGTCCACTTTCTCTAAACCTGCCGAAATACGGATTAGGCCTGGCGTGATGCCTACGGCTGCCCGTTGCTCGTCGGTTAATTTAGAGTGTGTAGTGCTGGCCGGATGCGAAGCTATACTGCGCGAATCGCCCAGATTGGCTGTTACCGACAGCAGTTGCAGATTATCTAAAAACTTACGCCCGGCTTCCAGTCCACCTTTAATTTCAAAGCAAAGCACACCGCCGCCTAAGGCCATTTGCTTTTTGGCGATGTCGTATTGCGGGTGATTAGGTAAAAATGGATACTTAACCCAGCTTACATTAGGGTTTGATTGTAGCGTTTCGGCCAGTGTTAAGGCGTTGCTGCAATGGCGTTGCATACGCACATCCAGGGTTTCCAAGCTTTTACTCAGTACCCAGGCGTTAAAAGGCGACAACGCCGGACCGGTGTTACGGCAAAACAGGTAAATTTCTTTAACCAGGTCTTCACGGCCAACAATCACCCCTCCCATCACACGACCTTGTCCGTCAATCCATTTGGTGGCCGAGTGTACCACCAGGTCGGCACCAAAGTCGGTAGGGCGTTGCAGCAGCGGTGTAGCAAAGCAGTTATCTACGTTTAAAATCAGATTGTGCTTTTTAGAAAACTGTCCGGCCCACTCCAAATCGATTACCTCTAATTGCGGGTTGGTAGGCGTTTCCAGGTACACCATTTTGGTGTTTGGCTGCACGGCAGCTTCCCAGGCGGCTTTATCACCGGCAGGTACCAGTGTGCAGGTAATTCCGTATTTAGGCAGATATTTGGTTACTATGGTAAATGTACTTCCAAATACAGAACTGCAGCAAAGCAAATGGTCGCCCTGCTGCAACAGTGCAAAAATCGACGAAAAGATGGCACTCATCCCGGTCGATGTAGCAAAACCGGCCTCAGCGTTTTCGAGCTCACACATTTTGGTAATAAACTCGTCTACGTTCGGGTTACTGAAACGACTGTAAATATTGTCGTTAGTTTCGTCGGCAAATGCAGCGCGCATCGCTTCAGCCTCATCAAAG
>CAXYKR010000238.1:0-3887 GCA_964277815.1 uncultured Mucilaginibacter sp.
CTTACACCGTACGCTTGGAGGCCGAATCGGGCATGTACGATTTAGGGTTATATCAAAGCGGAATAGCCGTATGCTACCTGCAAAACGGCGCTCACGAATTTTGCGTGTTATCGGCCGATACCAATTCCAGCCGCCGCTGGGCTTATGAAGACTTGATACCCGTGCTAAACTGCTACCTCGAAATCAGCAACAATTCATCTGCCCACCATACCACCCTGATGCTGGCGCAACATTATCGTGATGCCTTGCAGCAAAAGTACCAGTTGACAAAAATGCCGGTTTGCGGACTGTCGTTTTAAAAAATTATTACAGCATCGAGGCAGAGCGCGGGTGTCTGACCAAATCAGGATTTAAATTTTCCCTGGGTGTAGTCTGTCATAAATTGCCGGTAATCGCTTTCTGCCTGCTTTGCATAATTGCGGGCATAATCCATTATGGGGTTTTGCCAGCCGGTGCGCTGGGCAAAGGCTACCAGTTCATCATTAATGGCCGAACCCTGCATGCCGCTGCTACGTATTTGGGCCGAGGCGGTAAGCATAGCCATGTACTTGATTACATTTTCTAAATCGTGCCGGTTATCTTCAATTAAATTAAATTTGATTTTATCGGCCATAGGCTGCATTTCCTGAAACAGGTAGGCCTCGCCCTCAAAATCAATTTCGCTTAACAAAGCCGGCGAAATATTCTGCATCCTGCGTTTTACCGAAATCATACGCTCCACCTCCGATTGCCATTCAGGCTGTTCAACCGTAACATAGGGCAAAAGGCACGACTTTCGGGTTTGCTTCATTTCAACAATCAAAAACTTATGCTGATGCCAGTTGTGCTGCAGCAAAACATGTAACGTTTTAAACCCACGCTTCCCGTTCCGGCTACCCGGAAGGCAACATCTTTCACTTCGTAGTTTTCGGGCCACTCGGGCACATCCTTTACCCACTGGTTAATACGAGTTTTGAGCGCCCGTTTTAACGATTTATCGATAGCGAAATGCGTTCTGTTATCTATCGTTATTTTTAGCTTATCAGCTTTACGCAAACAGAGCTGCCCGATTAAATCAGACTCTTTGCGCTTTTTTACCGCCTTCATAAAATCCCTAATGATTCCCTTAGCAGTTCGGGGGTCAATGTAGTAAGCCTTCCCTCCTGCCAGTACTTGAGTATACTTATCTAAAAACAACCTCGCGGCACGTTCAGCTTCTTCTGGTTCTATTTTTAGCGTTTTAAAGGCTACAAAAATGCTGGTTAGCACCCGTACCAGTTCCCAGGTTAAAGGCGCCAGTATAGATTCGTCAAAGTCGTTCAAATCAAAATATACCATGCGGTTGTCTCCTTTAAAACTACCAAGGTTTTCGAGGTGCAGGTCGCCGCATATCCAGGCGGGCGGCGAATCCGGAAAGTTTTCTGCCTGACTTAAATCTTCATAAAAAAGGTGGCAGGTACCCCGAAAAAACCGGAAGGCATTTTCGGACATCAATTTATATTTCAACTGCACCATATCGGGCAGCAGCCGGCTGTTAAAATCAATTAGCCTTTGATGAAGCGTTGACATGCGAGGTATGTTATCAAAGTATCGGATAAGTAATTGAGTCATAAAGACTCTAGCTTGGAACAATAATTCGGTTAATTGGATTTATCCAAGGTGCACAAAAATAAGCTGCTTCTTGATTAGAAACAGCTTAAATTACATTTATGCGAACCAGGCTGATAATTCTATTGAGACAATTTATCCAAGTTTACCACAGTAGTTTCCGTCTCCTTGATTAGTTACCCAGAAACATTTTTACAACTGCTAAAAGATGCTCTTTTAAACCATAAATATCTTCGGGCGCGGTAATCTCGTACTTAACAAAGTTTTTGTCCGCATTCATGATACCGACACTCAACTTTTTGGTATTAAAATAAAAGCGGCAAATTGGTTTGCGGTTATTATCATCCAATAAAATAGCGCAGTACGACAACGCATCACGCATTACCACTCTTTTGATATCGACAATTTCAGCTAATATCGACTTTACAATCATGTAGCCCATGATTTCTTCTTCAGTAGTGACAATACCATCATGGCTATTAGTCTCATTTACTGCCGGTGGCTCGGCAGGTTTGTCGGCTATGGTTTCTTTAACGCCACTGCCCTGTAAAACGGTTTTCAGCTTATCGTTAATGATATCGCTTACATATACAGCGCAGGCCTTTACAGTGATTGCCTTAAACTGCTCAAGTACTCTTTGGGTGATGGTGCTTGGGTAAACCTTTTTGGCGAAATACTTTACAAACTCATCTGATGGGTCGGTAAAGTCCTGCTGCAACAGGTGCTTAATATGATTGAGGTATTTAAGCTCACTGGCCGTGTTTGTAATGTTGTCAACGTTAAAGTACGACTTGTGAAACTTTTTAAGTTCGGCTACTTCGTTTTCTTTAATATCGGTAATCTTAAAATTAAAGAATGGCTTATCGTCCATTTTGTTAGGCGTCACCAAATCGGTATAAAAGCGATAATCTATACCATTGGTTAACAGTGCAAACTTAGCCTCCGTAGTATGAAAATACCTGAACAACTGCGAATTGTGCGGATTTAAATCTTATGAATAATGCTTACACTCAATGAGCAAAATAGGTTTGCCTTCGTCCAGTATCGCGTAATCAACTTTCTCCCCTTTTTTAATACCGATGTCGGCAATAAATTCAGGGTTTACCTCGAACGGGTTAAACACATCATAACCCAGCAACTGGATAAACGGCATAATCAAGGCGTTTTTGGTTGCTTCTTCGGTTTGTATTTGCGGGCAAAGCTTATCAACTCTGGCCGCAAACTGCAGGATGGAATCTTTAAAATCCATAATTGTGATAAATGAATAGGATATTAATTTTTAATTGAGCCGTAGATATTGACAGCAAGGCCTTATGTTGATATCAAAATAATAAAGCTGTTTAGGCAATCTTTCGCTACTTTAACTTATTATCCAATAAGTTTTACTTCAGTAGAACCAAGAGAATCAACGTTTAAAAATAAATACAGTAAGCCGACCAAAGCCGACTTACTGCTTGTAATAAGATTTAGGTTGACAGCACTATTGACGCTATTCTATGTCTCAAAAGTAAGAGGCATCTATCAGGCTTTTTTATGGTTTCCCGTAAACAGCTGATTTTGCTTAAAAAAATTTTAAGCGGTTACGTTCATACACATCATGCCCATGGCAAACGGATGCCTACTTAATTTCAGCAAAACTAACTATCGGGTACATGCTCGATATAGCAATAATGTTTAGTTTATTGTTGATAAGCTTTTTGTTTGGCGTAATACGAATATTTAAGGTATCATCATAATTCAGCATCGTTGGCGTAATCTTAATTGTATCGCTTCCATATTTATTCGAAAAGTCGCCCTTCCCTATTTCTTTACCGTTTTTATAAATAACGTAGCCTTGTGGTTTTGCAGAGACTTTCCACTTTTCTAACGATTTGGCGTAACCGGTAAAAACACTTACCGCCGTGAGCCGAACATCGCTCACAGTTTTCATTGAATCGGTATTGAAAACATAACAAACAGTAACCGGCTGGCTTTCATGCGCTATATACATCCAGGCCGTGCTAATATCAGCATCGGTTAAATTATCGGCACCGTAATGTATTCCGTTATAATCGGGTATCGAGGCAGAGGCGCTTACTTCGGTAAAAACTTTACCATCCTGGTCGTGATGCGCTTCTTTTAAAATGTTATTCGTCAGGCTGCCACTGGTTAAAATTAGCACAACCAATATTATCAAAAAAGCCATTACCGGTATCAGCATCCATTTTATACCTAACTTATATTTAAAAGTAACTGTTACCGCACCAACCGCTACACCCAGCAAGGCACCCAAAAGCGCCCAGGTAATAAACGGTGGTATA
>CAXYKR010000239.1:0-7537 GCA_964277815.1 uncultured Mucilaginibacter sp.
GTTTATACTACCTCGTGCATAACGCTGGCGGACGGTTTGGAAAGTCCAGCGTTCGGTGTAGTTAGCGCTGGTATTAAACTGAAAGTATTTAAACACATTCAAATTCAAGCCCACCGGTATCTGGTGCAAAAAGCCCGATTGCAGCCTTTTAGTTAGAGTTTCGCTTTGAAACAGTTGCGACTCCGGTACCGCGTTAATTTTATTGGTTCCCTGCAAAGTGTAGCTTACCGTTAACTTTTGATACCATTTCTGTTCGCCCACCCTATTCTTCGAATCAAACGGACTGATTGATGTCATGTTAAAGTTAAAGGTAGGCAGTTCCAGCGATACTGTCTTCTTACTTAAATCCTGGCTATGCGACAAGTTGGCCGTAAAGTTAAACGGTGTACCGGCCCAGGTATGTGAGTAAGCAATACTCGAACGCAGGTTATTTTGCGTTAACTGTTGCAAATTATAGTTGGTGGTAGCCGGGTTATTTTGATAGAAAGTAGATGTTGCAGCGTTTACTGACGCACTAAAGTTAGTACCGGGATGTGCATTGGCATCCTGCGAGTGAGTCCACTGGATGCTAAAGTCTTTGACATAAGGGTCGCCCTGCACACCGTAGTTGTGCGAGCCATAGTTAAGCGCTAAAGTACCCTGATAGTTGTAACGTTTTAAATAACGGGCCGTGGTACCTATCTCGTAAGAGCCACGGGAGTAATAGCTGCCCATGGTGGTTAAATCCAGGTAATCACTAAAGGCTTTGTAATAGCCAAAATTCCGTAGAAAGAAACCCAAACGGGCATCCTCACCAAAGGATGGTAAGATGAAACCTGATGCACGGCTGTTAGGTTTTGGAAAAAAGGCAAAAGGTAAGCCCAACGGCAGCGGCACCCCGGCTATCTCCAAATAGGCTGGGCCTGATATAATCCGATTCTTTTCGCCGATACCTTTAGTAATCACAATACCAAAGTGGGTGTCCGGCCATGGCAACGAGCAAGTACTGAATAAACTATTGTGAAAAGCTACCTCGGTTTCATTCAGCTTTTTGGTCTCGCCACCGGTAATAAAGTTACCATCTTGCTCGGTCGATGTATTGTAAGAATACGCCTTTTTAGTTTTGTAGTTATACAAAATAGAATCGGCTGTTAAAGGGCTTTCGTTGCCGTTTTTGGCAATAGGCCGGTTACCATAACGACGTGTTTTAGGGTCTTTACGCCCGCTGGCAAAAATCAGCTGCTTCTTTTCATCAATGCGTATGTAATCAGCATCCAGCGAAAATTCTCCATAGGTAACCCGTGCATTACCGAAATAATACTTTAGTTTTCGCTCAGCATCGTAATAGGTACTATCGCCGCCTACAGCTTTTACACGCGACTGTAAACCCTGGCCACTTTTTTTAGTCGTATCAGTAGATTGCCGTTTTTTTGTAGTATCTGCAGCGGAGTTTTTACCTGATTTGCGCTTGTTAGCCCGAAGCAGTTTTTTGTCTTTGACCGAGTCGAGCTTGATGATGGTATCAATTAATAACGCAGGTTTAATGTAACCATGCCTTTTGGCATGAGCTATCGCATTAACTATCAAAACAATGGCTATTAGAAAAAAAAACCTGAGAAATTTCAAAATTGATTATGAATAGTATTTTTGCAGATAAAGTTAACGCGGTTCAAAAATAATGAAAAATAAAAGTTTCAAACTATTGATTTATGGTTTATCAGCATTCTTCGTTTCGTTTATAAATGTTGCGTTTGCTACAGGCCATCCGGTAAGCAACGACTCGTCTGTTGTTGCAAGCGGATTTAAACTGCGCACCATTGTTATTGATGCCGGCCACGGTGGGCGGGCAACCGGTGCATCGGGAGCCTATTCGTTGGAAAAGAATGTAACGTTAGCGATAGCGCTAAAATTGCAGCAAGCCGTTCAAAAAGAAATAAAAGATTTAAATGTATTGATGACCCGCACAACCGACGTGTTTGTAAACAACGGTTTACGTGCGGTAATGGCTAACGAAAATAAGGCCAATTTATACATCTCACTGCACTGCAACTCGTTGCCCAATGTTAGAAAAGTGGTTAACGGAAAAACAGTTTCGGTACCTAACCGTTCAGGAAAGGGAGTTTTGTTACTGGTAAACATCTTCAGGCGGTCGGGCGAGCAGGTGGCAGCTATTATGGAGAACCAGTTTGCTGAGGAAGAAAAGGCTTATTCTAAAAAAGAAGTAGAAGCATTGTCTCCGGAGGATGCAATAACGCTAAACATCTTCAGGGATAAATACCGTAAGCAGAGCATACACTTTGCCAACCTGGTAAACAATGAGTTTGTAAATACCGACGGTCGTAACAGCTTGGGTGTAATTGAGCAGGGCGTACAGGTTTTAGCCCAAACCTCAATGCCATCCATCCTGGTAGAAACAGGTTTTATAAACAACCCGGAAGAAGAAGATTACTTAAACTCCGATGAAGGGCAAAACGAAATTGTAAATTCGATTGTTAGAGCAATTAAACAATATAAAAGAGAGGTTGAGCAAGTACCTCAATAACAACTGTACACATTTAATTCAGCTACCTTGAAAATAAATAACGAAACTAAAATTGGCATTGTAACCGTTGTTGGCCTGGTTATCTTAATCTTAGGATTTAGCTACCTGAAAGGCAATGATGTATTTTCGGGCTCTAACAAATTTTATGCTATATACCGCAATGTTGAGGGCTTAACCTTGAGCAAACCGGTATTGGTTAACGGTTTCCAGATTGGCCACGTATCTAACATGACTTTGCAATCGCAAAGCGGTTTTACGGTGGTTGAATTTAAGATAGACCCTAAGTATCCTATTCCGGCCAATACCCTGGCCCGACTGGAAAGTACCGACTTATTAGGCAGCAAGGCCATTATTTTTGAAATGGGTAACAGCCGCGAGTTAGCCGAAGACAAAGATACTTTGCGTGCCGACATACAAGGCAGTTTGGCGCAAAGCCTGCAGCCGGTGCAGCGCAAAGCAGAATTACTGATGGAAAAAGTTGACTCCAGCTTGGCAGCAATCAATAAAATTTTAAATCCTGAATTTCAGCGTAATGTTGACCGCAGCTTTTTGAGCATTGCCAACTCATTGCAAACACTCGAAGGTACCACCAAAAAGATTGACCGCCTGGTGGGTGCGCAAACCGGCCATATCAACGGCATCATGACCAATGCCGAAGTACTCACCTCTAACCTGCGTACCAGTACTGCAAGCTTGAATACAACAACGGCTAATTTCCAAAAAGTAAGCACCGACCTGGCAAATTCCAATATCAAGCAAACACTTGATAACGCTGACAAAGCCATGGCCGATTTACAGGCTACTGTAAGCCGTATCAACAGTGGTAAAGGCTCATTAGGTTTATTGTTAAACGATGACAAGATGTATAACAACCTGAATGAGGCTTCGGCAAACCTGAATAACCTGTTTATCGACTTAAAAGCACATCCAAAACGCTACGTGAGCTTCTCGATTTTTGGGCGCAAGGCTGATTAACTGTATATTTAAAATAAAAAGCGAAAGGGTTGATATGGCATTCATATCAACCCTTTCGCTTTTTATAATATTCCAACTTTTGTATTTAAGCCATATCATCACCAATCTGGTAGGTGTTACCTTCTATGGCTAACTCAGTGTTAGGGAAAACGCTGCTGGCTTCTTCCAAAAGTTCGTTCAAGCTTTTATAACGTGCAGAAAAATGTCCAATCAGTAATGCTTTAGCATTGGTTTGCAACGCCACCTGCCCTGCCTGCCATGCGGTGGTATGAAAGGTTTTGTTAGCCCTGTCGAGCATATTATGCAAAAAGGTAGACTCATGGTACAACATGTCTACATTGCTGATTTGATTAAAGTAACGCTCGTTGTAGATAGTATCTGAGCAAAACGCATAACATTTGGGGCGCTCGGGGTCAACGGTCAATTCCTCATTTTTATAAACCGTTCCGTCTGCGGCGGTAAATGGCGCGCCTTTTTTCAGCAGCGGGTAATGCTCAACCGGGATACCTAAAGCTTCGGCTTTTGCTTTAATAATTTTACGCAGGCGTTTCTTCTGTTTAAATAAAAAGCCGGTAGTGGGTATGCGATGGTCGAGCGGGATGGTTTCGACGATAACGTCCTGGTTATCTAAAATTACCTCGGGTGCGGTTGGATTGGTTGCCACAAAATCAAGCGCGTAATTCAGTGTAGTTTCTGAATACTTGAATTGTACGTCGATAATTTCTTTGAGTGGTGCAGGGCCGACTAGCTTTAACGGTTTAACACGCCCATTGAGATGCATAGACGACAATAAACCCACTAAACCTAAATAGTGGTCGCCATGTAAATGGCTGATAAAAATATGGTCTATTTTGCTTGATTTAACCTCAAAGCGCAGCATTTGAAGCTGGGTGGCCTCGCCGCAATCTATAAGGTACAGGCGCTCGTTGACGTTGAGCACCTGTGCCGTAGGATTTCTGTTAAATATAGGTGTTGCTGAACTGCTGCCAAGTATGGTTACCTCAAATTTCATAACGGGTAAACACACATAAAGCTTATTTTGCTTCTCTTTTCAGTTCTTTTTCTATTTCTTCCATAAAAACATGGTCAATAGCCTCTTCAACAGTGGGAACAATGGTTAATACATTGTCTAACTGAGAGATGTTGATTAAGCGGGCAACGGCATCGTTTAAGCACGTTAAGATAAAGCTCCCCTCTGCATTTTTACACAAACGGTGGCCTACCAGTAAGCTGCTCAAGCCTGACGAGTCAGCAAACTTTACCTGGCATAAATCCAGTATTATATTACGCTGACCTTCTGTATTGATCAGAATCAGCTCAGACTTTAATTGAGGCGTAATTAATGAATTGAGCTTTGATTCGTTTAGTTTAATCAAAACATACTTTTCATGCTTATCAACAGTGAATTTCATGTTAGAAATAATTATGAGGCTAAGATATAAATTTATTCTCGTATAAATAAAATTACAACCCTTCTAAAGCGTGTTTAACCGCATTTTCTACACGTTTTAGTACTTCCTGGTTATCAGATTTCACAAATGGCTTACCTGTAATCTGTTCAAACAACTCAATGTACCGCTCAGATATCGATTGTACTATTTCGGGAGTCATTTCGGGCACGGTCTGGCTGTCCTTACCCTGAAAGCCGTTTTCGATTAACCACTTGCGTACAAACTCTTTTGACAACTGTTTTTGCGGCTCGTTATTCTGTTGGCGATCTTGGTAGCCCTCACTGTAAAAATAGCGAGAAGAGTCCGGCGTATGAATCTCGTCTATCAGGTAAATAGTACCATCAGCTTTGCCAAATTCGTACTTGGTGTCTACCAAAATCAACCCGCGCTGTGCAGCAATTTCGGTACCGCGGGCAAACAGGGCCTGAGTATATTTTTCCAGTTGCTCATAATCTTCGGCAGAAACAATGCCTTTAGCCAAAATATCTTCTTTAGAAATATCCTCATCATGCCCAACTGCTGCTTTGGTAGTTGGTGTGATGATTGGCTCAGGCAGTTTGTCATTCTCTTTTAAACCTTCGGGCAAACTTACACCGCATATCTGCCTTTTTCCGGCGCTGTACTCGCGCCAGGCATGGCCGGCTAAGTAACCGCGTATAACCATTTCTACTTTAAAAGGCTCGCACATTTTACCAATGGTCACGCTCGGGTCGGGCACGCTTACCACCCAGTTGGGTATGATGTCGCTTGTCGCTTCTAAAAAATGAGCCGCAATTTGATTTAACACCTGCCCTTTGTAAGGTATTGCCTCCGGAAGCACCACGTCAAATGCTGATATACGGTCGGTCACAATCATCACCAGGTACTGGTTGTTGATGGTATACACGTCGCGGACTTTACCTTTGTAATAAGCCGTTTGTCCGGGAAAATGAAATTGCGTTTGGTTGATTGCCTGCATGGGTTAGAGTCGAGATTAAAGAGTAAAGAATACAGATGCCAAAGGTAAAAAGTATAGCGTAAAAACAAGAAATCAGGAATTAAACACTTGAGGTTAAATTCCTGACTCCTGATTTTATATTTTTTACTCCCGTTTACTGTATATCGCCGTAGGCTTCCAGTATGCGTTTTACCAGTTTATGGCGCACTACGTCCTCGCCGCTCAGGTAAATAATTTCGATACCCTTAATATCAGTCAGGATACGTAAGGCAGTGTGCAAACCCGATTGTTGTTTTTTAGGCAAGTCAATCTGAGTAACGTCACCGGTTACGATAAACTTAGCCGATGGCCCCATACGGGTTAAAAACATTTTTAACTGCATATCGGTGGCGTTTTGTGCCTCGTCTAAAATCACAAAGCAATTATCCAGCGTACGGCCGCGCATAAATGCCAGCGGAGCCACCTCGATAGTGCGGTTTTCGAGATAAGTTTTGAGCTTCTCAGGCGGAATCATGTCATCCAATGCATCATATAATGGGCGCAGGTAAGGGTCAATCTTCTCCTTTAAATCGCCGGGTAAAAAGCCGAGGTTCTCTCCTGCTTCAACCGCCGGGCGGGTTAAGATGATACGCTTGATTTCCTTATTCTTTAACGCCCTTACAGCTAACGCCACCGCTGTATAGGTTTTACCAGTACCTGCAGGACCAATGGCAAACATAATGTCGCTTTTGGTAATGCTATCTACCATGCGACGCTGGTTGGCGGTGCGCGCCTTAACCATCACACCGTTGTGGCCAAATACAATCACCTCGCCGGTGCTGCCCGGCTTTTCGTTTTGCTGGTCGGCGGGCTTGCTTTCGATATGCTTGGCACCTAAAATCCGCTCCAGGTCGGTGATGCTTAAATTGTCGTGCTTTTCAACGTGCTGCAACAGGTAACCGAACTTTTCGTTAAAAAAAGCAAGCTCCTGCTCATCGCCCAACACCTTTACTTCACTGCCCCTGGCCACTATTTTTAGCTTGGGATATTGCTTCTTAATGATCTCAAAATGATCATTATTAGGACCCCACAAAACGGCAGGGTTGATATGTTCAATTGATATTTTAAGTTCGTTCAACAGAAAATGATTTTGAGTTGCTGATTCGTTATGGTTAAATTTTTGGATATTTGCACCCGCTGATGCTTTTTACAAGATTAGCAATAAATATTTAATTAAGAATGGCAATATTAACTTTAACAACTGATTTGGGTGATAAAGATATCTACCAGGCGGTGCTGAAAGGCAGCATCCTGAGGGTATTGCCCACGGTTAATATTGTTGATATTACGCATTCGGTAGCAGCCTTCAACATACAGCAGGCAGCCTTCATTCTAAAAAATAGCTTTTACTACTTTCCGGAGGAAACCGTACACCTGATTGGTATTGACACGGTGTACAGCGACGAGAACAAGTTTTTGGCCATCCGGTACCGCAAACACTTCTTTGTGGGAGCCGATAACGGTATTTTTTCGCTGATATTTGACGAAGAGCCGGAAGCCATCATGGAAATCAACATCATGCAGGATTTGAAATTCCTGCATTTTCCGCTGTCGGATATTTTTGTAAAAGCAGCTTGTCATTTGGCCAACGGTGGCTTGCTGGAGGAGATCGGA
>CAXYKR010000240.1:0-14940 GCA_964277815.1 uncultured Mucilaginibacter sp.
TATTGTGCGCCTTGCATTGCTGAGATGCCATACCTGGTAAAAGCGTACCAAAAGTTTCCGCGCGACAAGTTTGATATTGTTGGCGTATTTGATGAGCGCGATGCCAAAATTACCCAAAAGCTGATGAAGAGTAATGGAGTTACCTGGCCCAATATTTTACAACACGCAAAAACCAGCAACATCGCCGGGTACGGCTCCATATTCGCGTATCCAACTACGGTGCTAATTGATCCCGACGGAAAAATTATATCTATCGGTTTACGCGGCCCACAGCTAATGGGCAAATTGGAAGAACTCATACGCACTAATGTAAACCTTTAAATGTCTTTGGTGGTCATTTTATTTGGTGACGCGTGTTACACCACGAGCTTTACGCGCGTATAGGCTTATGATAAGCTAACAAACCTTATGACGATCAAATTCATAAAATTTATACTCGCTGCAGGAGCGGCAGGCCTGTTGTTTTCGGCATGTATTAAAAACGACGGCAAGGTTTGCTCGATAATGCCAAGCCCAAAGCCTGTTAATTTTAATATAGTAGACGCCTACACCCGGCAGGATTTGTTTTTCTCTGCCAATCCGCAGTTTGCCCTTAAGGATTTATACTTTTTTCGGCAGGCTGATAAAAGCCGGAAAGACACCATCCGTCCCGAAGTTCTTGGTTCAGGCAACAGCCGTTATTTCAGGTATGACTTAATCAATGTTGCACCCCAAGACACCCTCTACGTAAAAGTAGGCAATCTGCCTGATGCTATACTGGTGTACCATGTCATCCCAAGCGGGCGCCCTTGCACTGCGGATCTTTTTGACAAGCTTTTCTTTAACGGAGTGGTCGTGAAGCCGAATGATGGTGGGGTTTATGTTTTTGTGAGGTAGGGTATAGAGAGTTATCTTCGCTAACCCTTAGCTTTAGTAATCAATGGATATCATCCGCATCATTCAAGAAACGGCTACCTGGATTGAAAAAGTCAATCCGGATATCGAAACTAATCTGTATCGAACAGCCGGATTGTCGCCGAAAATGTATTACTACCAAATCCCCGACGAAGAAAAAGACCAGGTTGTTGAAGATTTGGTTGCCAGCCGATCGGCTATGCTTAAGGCACTGAAGGTTAATTTGATTCCGGTTGATGAGCTTGTTGATTATGGGCGAATCATGTTTTTTGAAGCAAATGAAACGTTGATTGATTGCGCACCTGAGGAGGCAAGCTTTTGCTTTATAGACCAAAGTGACGCGCCGCCTTGGGATACCTGGATAGCCACCGAAAGACAATTATTTAATATTGATTTTTGGGCATATAACCTGCAACTTACCGATAAAATGTTAATTGCATGGGTGCCCAAGTCGCAATACTTCTATGCTCAAGAGGCTATAGCGGTGGCCATGTTAGATAATTTTAAATGGCCTGAGCCTGTTTGTGTTTCAGAGCCATTTTTTGAGGATAAATATTTGTTTACCGAGCCTCCAACCACAGATGAGCCATGTCACAACATTGATATCCTGGAACGCCGGCGGCATTTGTACCGGTTAATGCACGATGCGGAGGTTTACTCAAAAGTTTACTACAAAAGTTCGGCAGCGGATTATAAGCGAAGCCGTAACGATAAAATTTCGTTTTGGAAACGTTTGTTTGGCCGGGGTTGATTATCGCTTCTTTATGCCTATTTTTCCTTTTCCGCTGTTTGTTGCCTCAAACTCCTTAGCTGCCAGCAAATAAATCAGCGAAGCTGACCCATCCATAGTAGGTTCGTTGGTGCTGTAGTCGCCGGAATCGTCGTGGTATACGGCCATGTCCGACTGGAAATCGGCGTAAGCATCGAGGCGAGATAGTTTGATGCCGCGCAGATTGTTGTAAATGCGGGCATAAACCGGGCCGTCAACCAGGGCGCCATCCAAAGGGTAATGGTTCAGCACCGTGAACGACGAATGCGGGTCGGTAGGCGTGTCGCCATTTTGGGGCAGCCCGTAAACCATGCTTTTGCCCCAGGGGTTGCAGCCAAACAACCAGTCAAAACAGGCTTGTTCTAAAGGTTCGTAAGTGCGGTCGTGGCTCATGGTGCGATACAGATAGCACTGTATGGCAAAGGATGCCGTGAGGTTGTTGGAGCACCAGATAAACGGAACGCCGCGGTAAAAGGCATTGCCGGAGGCGCGTTGCCAAACCCGGTTAATCCCCTCGCGGTAGTAGGCTATGAGTTTGGCTTTTCGAGCAGGCGATGCCGTTTTGGCCAGTTCAAAATGTCCGAAGTTATGGAAAGGGTACCATTGGTAATGGCGTACACTGTCTTTACCCAGCCAAGGCGTTACCGGTTCCTGCACGCTGTATTGTAGGCCTTGGGTCTGGTATTTTTTGTTGTGGTTTAACTGGTACAAGGCCGCTGCACCCAACTCCATATCGTCGGTCCAATTGTCTTCTTCGTAAAAATAAGGCGATAGGGTTGAAGCAGTTTGCGCTACTCCGGGCATGGCCAGCCCGTAACTGTAGGCAGACAGTGAACGCGCGGCCAGCAGGCTGGCCAATTTAGCATCCCTGCCTTTATAAATTTGCGCACCCAGGGCAAACGCGCTGGCAAACTTACCGGCGGTTGAGGCCGCACCTGTTGACCGGTTTTTGTAATTGCCCAAGCCCTGCGGTTTACCGTCAATAAAATAAACAGGCCGGCCGGTGCCTTTGCCGAAGCCATAGTTTACCGAGTCGTGGTTGGGCAGGCGCATACCAGCGTGGTCGCGGTCGTCAGCAATCTGGTTAAACATCCATTCGGGGCGGGGATGCATTTTTAGTAACCACTGCAGACCCCAGATGCCTTCGTCCAGCTCGTCGGGCACGCCGTTAACACATGGCAGCCCGTTGGCCGCAAAATTATCTTTAAATACCGAAGGGAAATCTCGATAGGCCGCCAGCAAGTGGTACGTAGCGTTAGCCGAAGTAGTTACATACTGCAGGTAGTCGGTAGCATCATGCCAGCCACCAGCTACGTCAATAAAAGTACCATCGGCCATAGGGCCGTAAACAGTATAGCCATCATGGGTATGACAAGAGTCTTTTAAAAACGGGTTGTACCCGCTGCGCTGCTGCCGCATGTACCGCAAAATAAAATCGGCAGTGCCCGCATAAGCATTTTTAGCTACCCGAAACTTGGGCGACGTTACATCGCCCACATTGATGTAATAAGTTCCAGGCACGGCAAAAGCCGAAAAGTTGAGCCGGTAAGAAGCAGCAAAAGGGCCATAAGCGCCAAAGTTCTTCCCGACATTGCCCTTAAATACCCGCTTATGGGTGGCCTCGTCAAAAATCTCAAAATAAGCGTTAGCCCCGGCACCATCTGTTTTAGATACCAGTACCGCCACTTTTACCCCTTGTGGTGTGTAACCTAACTGGTTGATACGTATCCATGTGTTAAGGGGAGCGGCCACAGATGTAAAAAAGCCGATGCATAACAACACGGGTAAGAGTAAAAGCTTTTTGAAGAGGTGTATTGACGGCATACAAATGGGTTTGTGGCAACGTGTGGTCGCCCGATTAGAACAAATCAAACTAAAAGGGGAGGTGGTAAATATAATCGGTTCGTAATGCGGAAAAAAATGGTGGAGTAAATACTTTATAAAATATTGAGTATCACGATTTATCTTTACTTAAATTGCGTGGTGCAGCAGTCATTGCAAAGCTAAGTTAGCTAAAGTTTAATTACATTTATCACATTAACAGCCAGGTAGCCGGCAACACACTAATCTAAAATTATGTTCTCATTTTTCAAAAAGAAAGAACCGGAAATAAAGGTTCCCGAATGGTCGCGTTTTGATAGTACCGAAGATTACCTGGCTTTTAAGAATGCCCTAATGCATTATTTTAGGCATGAAAATGTTCAGTTTGATTTTGATGCAGGCATCATCAGTGGTAGAGATATTGAAAAAACGGGTGTTAGTGTGTTAAACATGGTCAACCTGTCTAAATATTGCAGTGGCAGTCCGGCAGGTAATTATCAAGCAATTATTGCGAGGCACATAGGCAAGTTACATGAACATGCGACAACCAAACCCGATTTTGAAGACTTTGCAACCGTCAGGCCAGCATTGGGTCTGCGTATCCTGACTGATATGTTGTTTGAGTTGATGCCGCCCGAAGCATACATTGGAAATACCTTGTTTGTAAACCTGTTCTATTTTCTGGTTTATGATTTACCTGATACCGTTTATAGCGTTAAGCGTGAAGATGCTAATCGTTGGGGAATAAGCTATAGTGAGTTACTGACGATTGGCAAAGAAAACATTGAACTAAAATACCCGCAAACCATTACTACGCTCGATATTTTAGACCTGCAATTATGGGTTGTACATCGTGATCACTTTTATGCCCCCAATATCCTGTTCGACATTGACGACTATCCCGAATTAGTTGGAACGAGCGGATCGCTGGTGGCGGTGCCTAATGGCGACCGGGTGCTTATTTATCCGATAGAGGGTATTGAAGTAACCAGCGTGATTGGCAAATTAGCAGCTACAGCGCGTTTTTATTACGAGGAAAAACCAAACCCGATAACTCCTCATATGTACTGGTATTTTGAGGGCGATTTTATACATATCCCATACAACCCCCATAAACCCGACTTTACCCTGCTACCCGAGGAGTTTGTAAATATGCTGAGAGATTTGAATAGTTAGTATGATGTTGACGGTGGTAATTCCTGTTGAGCCTCGCCTGCCAAGAACGCAAAGTGGAAACCGCCATAAATCTGCGCAAACAAGGCCACCGAATAACCTTGGTGAACGAAATAGATTTCTGGAAAGTGGCTGACGGCGCTTAAGCTACCAAAGTCATGACTTCATTAGGCTAAGAAACACAACATTTTCTAGTCGACTATAAAGTGTCATAATTTATATGTTCAAAAGTAAGTATCTACGCGCTTTTATGAATTTTACATCAACGCTCCACCCACATTAATTTTTCTTCATATCCGCGCCATCATCAAACCATTAGAATGATGTTGCAGTTAAGCCCTCTAAAACAAATAAACAAACAAAACGAGTTATGGAAACTTCAGAAAAACAGGGCACAAGAGTGAGTGGGGTGGTTGAGAAATACCTGGCTAATAAACATGGCGATATTGATGCTCTGGAGTTGAAAACAGATAAGGAGCACGTAAAAATTAATTTTCCGCCGCATACGGCCAAAACCATTATGCATAAAGCCGGGCAAGGCAGTCATGTAACCGTGACTTATCAAGCCGACGAGCCCAAACATGAGGATAAAGACGACAAAAAACCAAAGTTAAAATTGGTGAGCATAACCGATGCGCAAGGCGGCGACACCGAAGCCAAAGATATTAAACCGCAAAAGCCTGCTGCCGATGCTGGTGCAGAAACAATCAAGCTTGATAACTACGAATTACTGAAAGATAAAAAAGGCGAGCTGGTAGGTATTAAGTCGGGCAATAAGCTGTTTCACGTCCACAAAGAAGACCAGCAGTTAGGCGATAAAATTAAAAATGGTGCGGCTTTGGAAATTACAGCGGTAAAGCGCGGGGATGAAGGTTTTGTGAACCAGCATCATGACGAGGTATACCACATTCAAAAAGTGATGGTGGATGGTCAGGAGTATCAGTCGAAACATAAAGCCAAACAAAAATAAGCTCATTAGTAATATATTAAAAGCGTGAGTATGCCGTAATTGTAGCCTGTAAGTTGCAATTACGGCATACCACTTAAAAAATCGTTATCTCCTACATCAAAACTTTATGGAAAGTAACAATCAGGTATGGCTTTACCCGCTCATCATTGTGGCCGGGGCATTACAGGCCTGGGGGCCACCCATGAACGGCGCCCTGCAAAAATCGCTGAGCAACCCCTGGCTGGCCAGCTTTGCTTCGTTTTTGCCGGTGTTGGCTTTGCTGGTCTGCGTGTTTTTATGCCAACCCAAACCGTTGCCCACAGCCGAGGGATTGGCGGCCATGCCATGGTGGGCACCTTTGGGCGGACTCATTGGGTCGGTTGCTGTAATTGTGGGATTGATGTTTGTACAAAAAGTGGGGGCAGGTACGTTGGCTGGTCTAACTATTACCGCCAACATCCTGATGTCGTTAATCATTGATAAATACGGCATGTTCGGTATGACGCAGCACCCCTTAAGTTTGGGCCGCATTGCCGGCGGCGCGCTGATGGTAGCCGGTATTTACTTGATATCCAAGTTTTGATGATGGATGATAGCGCAAGAGAAAAGCTACAGCATTTTTTTTAAGTTGATTAAGCGAGTAGTTATCAGATGGCAAAAGTCCCGGTTAAGCAATTAGCCGGGACTTTTGCTTTTTAAGGGGGGGCATGAGCAAAATATGGAATCTGCAAAATTTGATTCAAGCCTGTATTGTTAGCCTAAAACAATCATTGCGTTATCAAATAGTTAAGTGGGCTCAAATTCAGAATTTATCCTAATTCGGGGTATTTCTTTGATTAAAAAAACAGGCTTAGTTGCTTGGTCACTAATTACTTTAATCATCAAATAACCAACTCCAATGTATTTTAAATCAGCTTTCAAATCGGCTTTAGTGTTAACGCTTACAGCCACCGCCTGGGCAGCGCAGGCCCAGGATGTGCAGTATCAGTTTAAAAAGAAGATTGCCCTGCCCGGTGATGGTAAGTGGGACTATCTTAAAACCGACCGTCAGGGCGAGCGGTTGTTTGTTTCGCATTTTGACCGCGTACAGGTAATTGATTTGAAATCGGACAGTCTGATTGGCACCATCAGCGATTTGAAAGGCGCCCACGGCATAGCGCTGGCCCCGGCTGAAGGTTTCGGCTACATCTCTAACGGCTTGGATAACACCGTAACCGTATTTGACTACAAAACTCTTAAAACAGTGAAAGTTATACCGGTGAGTGGTAAAAAGCCTGACGCCATTATTTATGAACCTTTTTCTAAACAGATTATAACGTTCTGTAAAAACAGTCGTACTGCCGTTATTATTGATATAGCAAGTAATAGAGAAGCAAAGTCTATCGACTTGCAGGGCGCGCCCGAATTTGCTGTTGCTGATGATAAAGGAATGGTGTATAACAACCTCGAAGATAAAAATGAGGTGATAGCCATAGACATCAAAAAGCAACAGGTAATTAAACGGTATTCGCTAAAGCCTAATACCGAGCCTACGGGCTTAGCAATCGACAAGCTCAACAACCGCCTTTTTGTAAGCTGCTCAGGCACCAAAACGTTGGTGGTGCTGGATGCGGTTAATGGCCACATAGTAACCACGCTGCCGATTGGTGATGATACTGATGCCGTGGTTTTTGATCAAGACAAAAAAATCATAGCGGCATCCAACGCCGATGGAACGGCTACCATCATCAAACAATTAGATGCCAATCATTATAAGGTGGTTCAAACATTGCAAACTGCGCCTGGCAGCAAAACCATGGCCTACCGTGCATCTACCCATAACCTGTACTTCAGCAGTACCGAAAAAAGCGGTAAAACTATTACACCCGGAACTTTTGCCGTATCTATTTATAGTCCTGTGCAATAAATCTATAACTCTTCAATATTCAATTAGCTCTCATCATGAAAAAAAACATTTTAAGCCTTGTAATGACTGTTTTATTGTGCGTGCTTGCCAAAGCTCAAACCACCGAAAACTGTTTAGCCCCATTTGCACAAAGCTGGTGGTCAACCTTAAAAAAACGCATTCAGATCTGCTGTTTATTGGCTTGCACGTTAGCCCGCCTACAGGCGATACTACCAATGTAATTATTGCCAGCACCATTGTTGAGAAAGTAGGAAAGCAATCGTCGCCCGGCGATATGGAAGTGATTAATAAAGGCGTGTTGCGATTGAAAACTAAAATCAAAGACAGTTTTTATGAGGTTTGCTTATCTACCGCTACCCACGAGCCCTTGGGTATGGTAGTTATCCAGATTGACTTTAAGCATGCCAGGAGCATTGTAGATGCGCTGCAAAAAGGGCTCAAAATAAGGGATGACCTCGAAAAAGAAATCTCCAGTAAAGTAGTGCTTTTTGAGGCAGCTTGATAGGATACAGACATTCGTTTAAATATTTACCCAACAGCTGCTTAATTAATTGGCGGCCTATTGATAATATTGAAAACGAAAAGCACAGACATCTTAAGCGGATGTCTGTGCTTTTTTTGAGTTAGATACAAACTCCACGGTAAATTCGTGCGAGTTGTTAACATATCGGTAGGATAAGTCAAACCCGTAATGGTCGCAGATTTCTTTGCTGATGGTAAGCCCCAGGCCTGTACCATCGGACGATGCTGATTTTTTAAAGCGACCGAAGAGGTTTTGTACTTCTAACGGCGCTTTTTCTTTACCGCTGTTGGCAAACCGGGCGCGATGCTGGTTTAACTCGATGCTGATACGGCCTCCCTCAGCGTTGTGCCTGATGGCGTTGCCGATGAGGTTGCTAATCAGCACTTCCATCAATAACAAACTGGCATCAAGTTTTTTAGGATCCAGATTGGTTTTTACTTTGATGTTTAAACCGGAGATCACATCATCATACTGATTCAGCGTATCGCTGATCAGTGTATCCAAATTGATGGTCTGTTTATCGTTAATCAGCCCGTTTTCAATTTTCGCCAGCAGCAGCATTGACCGGTTGAGGCGGGTGAGTTTGGCTACCGAATTATACATATCGCTCAGCAGGAGGCTTTGCTCGTCGGTAAAAGCCCCGGTTTGTACAAAGCTGTCTAACTTAGAGTTGACCACCGAGATTGGCGTCATCAGTTCGTGTGCGGCATTTTCGGTAAATGCTTTAAGCGCCTGGTAATCTTTTTGTGCACGGGCTGCCATCGTGATAACGGCTTCGTTCATTTCGCTAAATTCATCGATAGATGAATTTATGGGTCGGATGGGGCCGCCGTTTGACAGCGTGAACGACCGCAACTGGTTAAGTATAATATAAAAAGGCTTCCAGATGTTAGCCAAAATGATACGGTTAAAAATGAACAGCGCCGTAAGCAAAACAACAATTAGCCCCAGCGTAATCAGAAAGATGACTTTAATTAAGTCTTGCGTTTCGACCATAGATTGCACCACCGTAATTTTATAACGTTGCGGCCCCACCATTACCGAGGTGTAAATGGCCCTGGCTGGTTCAAACTCGTTGTCTTTCACGTCCATATACGTGGTGTCAATCATCCTGCGGGTTACCGGTGCTTGCGTGGCAACAAGGGTGGTGGCCTGATGATTGGCGTTAAACACCTGCGGCAGTTTACCATTGAGCCGCACAAAGTCGAGCACCTCGCGCTCTTCCACCTCTAACGACTTATCAATTTGCCTGGATAGCACCAGTTTGATGGCAAAATAATAAACCACTGCCGCAAACAGCATCACGGTTACGGTGAGCAGGATGGTAGAGCGGTTATAACGGTCAAGTAGTTTCATCAGTCGGCAAACTTATAGCCCATGCCATAGGCCGCCTGAATATAATCCTTTCCGCCGGCCTCTACCATTTTTTTACGCAGGTTTTTAATGTGTGAGTACAGGAAATCAAAGTTATCGGCCAGATCTATGCTGTCGCCCCAAAGGTGCTCGGCAATGGCATTTTTTGATATGACCTTGCCTTTGTTGGCAATGAGGTACAATAACAGCGAGTATTCTTTAGGGGTAAGCTTGATATTGACACCCTCAACTTTTACCTCTTTACTGGCCAGGTCAATATCAATCTCGTGGTGCCGGAGGCGTCGGTTGCCGTCAAAAGATTTACGGCGCACAATGGCGGCTACCCGGGCTTTAAGTTCAGATAAATGAAAGGGTTTGGTCAGGTAGTCGTCGGCACCTAAATCAAGCCCCGTCAGGCGGTCGTCTAACGAATTTTTGGCAGATACAATCAGGATGCCTTCGTTATGTTCCTGCTCTTTTAAATGCCGCAGTATGTCTAAACCGCTGCCATCAGGCAGCGTAATGTCCAGAATGATGCAGTCGTACCGGTACAGGCTAACCTTGTGCATGGCCGAGCTGAAATCGAATGCTGTCTCGCAAATATTACCATCTTCAGCAAAATAGCCCTCAATGCTTTCACGCAGACCGGCTTCATCTTCAATCACTAAAAGTTTCACTGCTTTTTGACGCAAAGGTAAATCCAAATTCTGGAGGAAGGTTGGAAATGTTGAATTATGCAATTGACACTGATTCAAAAACATCTGGCAGAAAAAATTTAACCTGTGTGCCAGCAATGCCATCAACAATGAATAGATTCTAAATCAGGTTTCCTGCTTTGCTAATATTAATTTGTTTGCCAGCCGTGTAGACTTGGTTAACCACCATTACCCGTGCCCCAACACCAACGGCATGCCCAACGCGATCTACTGCCTGCAATGTATACCATACCAATTTTGGACACAGGCTTATCGTGGCGGTTTAGCCAGTTAGATACCAAGAAAGTTAAAGAGCAAGATGAGGTGGTGAAACCGATTGATAATTGATGGGGAGTACAACAAGGTAATTTGGACGCTTAGTTTTTTGTCTACCTTTGCCCCATGACCACAGAACAGATAGACCAATTAGAAGCATGGTTTGCAGAGCAGGATTTGCCTAAATCTTATCGCCTTAGCCGTGCCTTTTACCTGGAAGATGTGCGCAATCACTTAAAATTGGAGTTTAGGTACCTGCGCGAGAACCTGCACAAACCTCTGCAAGCCGGGCCGGTAATTGAGCGCCTCCAGACCTTGGAACGTCACATCAAAGGTGAGCTTTCTTATCCGCAGGGTGAATAAAGGGTGGTACCATTAAGACGGAACAGTGGCCATGTATCCGCCTTTGATGTTACTTCTGTACAGTCGACTCATATTGTATCAACAGCCTGCTGATAAACTCGCTGTATTCATCGCGCATAGGTAGTTCCAATTCGGTATGCAGTATGCGTTTGTTTGTCAGAACAACTTCGTTGGTTTGAGCGTTGATGCCCTCTTTTTCAATGATTTTCCAGTATACGCCTATGCCTCTTTTTTGCCAGAGAGGAAGGTCGTTAAAGTTAATGCCATATTGGTAAAGTAATTCATTTTTAGCAGCTATACTCAGGCCGTTAATTTTGGCCGCCGCGTCGCGTGCGCTAAAGTTTTCTTTCCTGAGGCGCCAGTAACAATGGGCGTTCAGCGCATTGCGATGGGCATCTTCATTACGCCACCTGAAATAATCTTCAACAAAGGCTTTGTTCGGAAGTTCGGACAAGCGGCAGTCAAACGCTGCCGGATGCCCCAAAAGCGCCGAAAACTGAGCGCTGGCCTCACCAGCCAGTATCGACAGGTATTTTCGCGTCTTTCTGCCGAATGAGTCTTCGTTTGGATGAAACAGCAACGATATCTCGTCGCTTTCAGTATAGCCGTAGATTACGTTAAAACCGCAGGTCATCAAATGCTTTACGGTGGCAACCATCAGGTCACGAAAGCGCTCGTCAAACGGCGCCTCAAACGGGTGCACTTCTTTAGTAAGCTTGGTAAAGCCTCGTCCGTCAATCCGGGCTACCAGGTACATGCCGGGTAAAACGTTGCGGTCTTGCGTGGTTTCATAAATCCGCATTTTTTGGTCAAGGGTATCAAATTTCATCCAGCCATGGTTTGATGGTAAATGTATTATTTTCGGCCGTAACGTAATACAGTTCATCAAAGCCTTCAGTAAAAGAGGGCGGTACTAAACGCTTATACGTTCCCCTGATGCCAATTTCGGGGATTTTTTCCTTCCCGGTGCGGTGCCGGTTACGGGCCAAAGCATCGTCAAGTTTTGAATGAAAATAATAGCCGGTAATTTTAAACCAGTTGGCTTTGGCAATCGCTATATAAGTTGCCCGCTCTTCTCGCGATGGGTTAGTATTATCTACAACAAAAGCTTGCGAGGTTTGAATGCAGGTGTCGATAAACCGGCGTTCTTTGTTCCGGGTGTTAAGCTGGTCAAGCGATATCCGCATGTGCGTTTTAAAAAACTGCTCTTTGTAAAAAGTAGTTTTTCCGGTAGCCTGAATACCGCAAAATATTACCGCTTCCATGTTTGCAAAATAAACGTCTGGGTAAATTAAAACGAGTAAGAATAAATGTTCATCTTCCCCTTTATGTTGGGCAGCAAGTTAATCGTTTGTACTCAACAAGAAAATTTAACCGATTACTATAACTAATGATTTTCCCCTTTTAATATTAATAAAGTAGCCAATAGTTGGGCCACTAATATCTATTGTGCGTTCATCCATTTAAAACAACAGCGCCACGCTTATTTTGAAGCGACTTTTTTTGAAGTTATACTAAGGGCTTGTACCGTGACTGGCCTTACGGTACATTTAATTACCAGCCTTAACGATGCCATTCTTTTACATCACTCCAAAAGCATCCAATTGATATACCCTTAGTATTGCAGTGCTTTAAGTAGTATTGTGGCAAATAATTAAACCTATAATTAAGATAAATATAAGATAAGCGCAATCAAAACAAGGTTCAGGGATATGGAAAAGATGAGTAGTAGTTTTTTATTCATAATCAGCGTTTAGCATCGGTTAGCAAATATACACTTTGTAATATTTCAACTTATTAAAACTACAAAGAATATTTATTTGTAGTTATTATAATCAATGCATTCATTTTACGTGGGTGATTGATTTAAAGTTTTGGGGAGCCGGTGTAGTGCCGGCTTTCTTTTGTGATGACGATGTCACAGCTTTTAAACGTACAAAAAACATGCAAGCATACGCGAGGCTTCTACACCGCAGGGATGAACTGATAAAGGTGATTGAGCTGCTCCTTATTTTCTTAAAAAATAAAGCACGCAAAGAAGGTAGTATCTACGAGCCGATGCAGTACCTTGTAGATTGCCGGGCGCAACTGGCCGTTATAAAGTCCCAAATTAATGTTCTTTTATTTGGTGAGCCGTAAAAGACGTTTTAGTATTTTAACGTAATTATGGCATGCTCAAATTTTTTTCAAAACAATAAGCCGGCAGCAAACTTACTTCTATAATTTTATCGCATTGACCTTAATCGATGGCCCTCAACTATTACGGTACAATAAAGTATGTTTGAAGGAGTAACCATAGCACAATCCGTTGACAATCCACTGCGCGACACCATTACCGATGATGAAAGTGGGCTGAGCATGGAGGTGATAAACATGAGCAGGGAGATGTTTACACCCACCACTCACATGGAACCGTATGAGTTTGGTTTTTTCGTCAGTTTTACTAATAACCCACTCCATAAGTACAGCGGTATTTACTTTATTCTTGGTTCAGTTTCAGAAGGTTTTAACATCAATATGCAAGATATTATCACCGTTGCGCACTATTACTGCAACCTCAGGCAACTCCCGCAACCACAGGGGATAACGCCCGTTAACAATATGCACTGACTCTAGCTTAGGCTCTTACAGTTAGCTATAGTACTAAATGCCAAGAGGGCTGCATAATGTTAAAGTAGGGCAGGGCTAAGCATCATTGCCTCCTTTTTTTGCGTTTAAATTTGAAAGGGTGAGAGTTGGGGTGTAACGCTGCCATTCGGGGAACTTGAACCAATCTTTTTTACCATTTACACGTAAAAGCGTCTGTTAAGCTTCCATATTTCGACGGTACAATTTAATAACTCATCAGTGCTATGAATAATTACTTCATCACTCAAAAACCTTACTCCATTTACCACCGCAAAGAGTCAAAGGCTATTGGTTTGGTTAATAAAGTGCTCAGGCGTTTTAAAACAGGATTGCATGTAAAGCATCTGGATGTAACCGTTGACATGAACACCGTTGAACAACGCATCAATTACTATCACCTGCTCGATTCGGTGATTGCTCACAACGTTCCCGGCCAAGTGGTTGAGTTGGGTAGCTTTACCGGGCAATGCGCCCTGTTGTTTCAAAAAGTAATTGAACAGACTGGTTCTGATAAAGAATTGCACTTGTTCGACAGTTTTCACATTCCCTTTGCGTTTAAAGGCAATGTGGAAGAAGAATTAAAAGAAAACTTTAGACGTGCAGGCCTTCAGCAGCCCATCATCCATAAAGGAGACTTTAAAGAAACACTTCCCGGTGAGTTGCCTAACGAGATTGCCTTTTTACACATTGACTGCGGTTTTGGCGGCGACCAGTTTGATCACCGCGACGTGCTGCTTCATTGTTTGGAGAGCGTTTATCCCCGAATGGCTAAAAACGCAGTTTGTGTGTTGATGGATTACTACGACCCGGTAGAAAACCCGGTGGGTTTAGATATCAACCCCGGCGTAAAACTGGCTTTTGACATTTTCTTTAAGGATAAGCCGGAAAAGATTGTGGCCTTGTTTGGTGAGATGTATAACCACGCATTTTTTAGGAAGGTTTGAGTATTATAATCCTAACGATAATGTGCTGCGTGAGCCATCCGAAGGCCATGTTAGTCAGGTAATGCCAGCTTTTAATTGACGACACTAATCTTAAGCCCGATATGGCGCCAATCAAAATTGGCAATAACTAAGTCAGAAACACAATAATCGCTGCAGATATATACCAGCCTAAATGCCTGGTTTTGTATCCCATAAAAGAACATAATCCAAAGTGGCTAAAGAATGTGATGTCTGAATAGAGTTTACCATTGTCGAATGCAGGCATCAGTTCTGAGTAGAGATAGATAACTCCGAGGTTTAAGCCAACAATAATTAAAGTTTCGATAATTTCTTTTGCTCCGCGATGACCTTTCATGGTATGGCTAACATACCAAAAAAAGTCAACATCAATTACAAATCCAGATATAGGTTATAGCCTGAAGGTTAGCACCACTCAGAATGATGTCAATTTCAATACCCATATAACAGAAACATGGCAGGAAGCAGAACAATCACTGCTGAAAGCCACCAGCCATCTTTCTTAGTTTGGTTGGCTATAAACAAACAGATTAAAAGGTGAGAAAAGATCAAGAAATAGCTCGCGTATTTTGGCCACCTGTAAATAAAAATAACATAATCGTAAATGATGATGGCCAGAAGGTTGCAC
>CAXYKR010000241.1:0-4585 GCA_964277815.1 uncultured Mucilaginibacter sp.
TAAAAATGCCGTTAAACTCACGGTCTACCTGTTCGCGAAATTTGATGACGTGTAAAGGTATGCTGTCCAGGTCGTCGGCTTTTAAACCCTCATTAAACCGGGCGTAACTCAGTTTTGGCTCATGGGATTGCGGCTGTAACAAGCGTCGATAATCAGTCAAAACCAGTTCCGTAAAAGGATTAGGAAAGGGCATTTTTCTGAAAGCCTTATACAGCTTTCGTGTAGAGCGCTGGCTTTTCAGCAGGTTTTTACTATCAAACAGATTTGTAGCTGAGTCCTGAGTCGTATTTAAAGCTTTAAACGTTTCTGGATGTTGGTACTCATCAGCAGCAATATGCTGCTGTAATTCGGCAACGCTCCATTGGTTTGTGGCGGCAGCCCTCATGTAAAAGTGTTGCTCCTGATAGTCCTCAAGGGGTAACAAAAGGGCCAGGTAATCCCAGTTAAAGTAAAATAAATCATGACCACCGGTTGCAGGGTAAGGCTGATACTGCCGGGCCAATAGCATCATTTGTTTTAAATGCCTCACTTCAAACAGCTGGCCGTACTTTGCCGATAATTCAACCGATAATTCCTGCAGCGCTGAATCCTGCCCAAACGTATGTGATTCAACAAGTTTATTGCAGATACGCCCAACAGTAGCGTATAATTTATAAAGGTTGCCGAAAAAATGCCGCCGAAAGTCGTGGTGCTGCAATTCAATATTCCATTGCAGCATATCTAACCGCCAGGCAGTTTCTTGGGTATCAGTTGTTGGCAGGGTGACAGGCATCGGCTATTAATTTGATACAATATAGCCAAATAAATTTATTTAGCCTTCATCACATCTTTAAAATCAACCATGTGGTAAACATCCTCATCAGCAATAAACTTGCTAATCATGCTGGCATGTCCCGAGCCTAAAAAAATCATGATGCGCTCGTCCTGCGGCGTAAGGCTTTTTTGCACCAGCGAGTACATGTACAGGTTACGTTTGTACCAAAGCGTTACGGCATCAGCACCGGCAAAGTTGGTTGGTGGCCCGGCCGGGGTAAGCAGTTTGATGTAAAAACCGTTGTTTTCGCGGCGCGATGCCGGGGTATTGGCGTCTTCCAGTAGTTGTATCAAATTCCACTTGGCCAGTTTTTGGTTGGCCGATTTCGACATGTAGGCAATGCTGGCATTCACCGAATCCATCAGTGCCTTTTGGCCCGATGCCTGGAAAACTTTCATTACGGTATCAAAAGGAATGCCCATTTTGTAATCCATGGCGTTTACGCTTTTTAAGCCTGATTTTTTGGCCGCCCTGAAAGCCAATTGAAATATCTCGTTATTTTTGTAAAACGCGTAGTTGCGCGTGCCTTTGTAGCGTTGCTCTACGAAATTGTTGTAAGTACCGGCCTGGTACAATTGGTACAGCGAGTCGAGGTGCTGCAGGTCCTGGTAATCCCATTCCACAAATATTTTGGTTGGTTTAAACTTGCGTATCTGCTCGGTAATTTTTTCTAAATCCTGCTGGGCAGCGGGCGACAAAATATCGAACGTATTTTGCTTTACTACATCGGCCCCCGGGTTATGAAAATGAAAGGTGCCTAATAGTAATACCTTTTTTTGTGCCTGCAGTTTTAGGCTTGCACCGGTAAATATCAATAAAAAGAAAAAAGCTTTGTAAAGTTGCTTCATACTTGCTGATGGAGGTTGGTTGAACACTTATAAAACAAAGGACTTATAAAACAAACGCCGAAAATAAACTTTACAGGCCGGGTTTGCGTAATGATATTGATTTAAAAAAAAACACCTGTGAGTTGTGAGCGTTAGGGTAGTGTTCAGAAATAATTAATCGATTAAATCAACTCATAGGTCATAAAGGTAGAGTTCTTATTTCTTATTAAGAATTAAGCGTACCTTTGCGCGTTGTTGCAAAAAAATAATATGCCGAAACCACCAATGCCGCCCAATGAACAGGACCGCCTTGCGGCCCTGCGTTCATACCGTATATTGGATACGGCTACCGAAAAGGATTTTGACGACCTGACGGAGCTGGCATCGGCTATTTGCGGTACACCTATCGCCCTCATCTCATTGGTTGATCAGGACCGGCAGTGGTTTAAAGCGCGCAAAGGTTTGCCTGTTTCAGAAACTCACCGGGATTTTTCTTTTTGTGCCCACGCTATCAACAAGCCTAACGAGCTGTTAGAGGTACCCGATGCCCGCACCGACGAACGTTTTAAAGACAACCCACTGGTTACCGGCGATATGCAGGTTAACTTTTATGCCGGTGTGCCGCTGGTAGACGAGCAAGGTTTTGCACTGGGTTCATTATGCGTTTTAGACAACGAGCCCAAGCAACTCACCGACGCGCAGCAATCTGCCCTTAAAACGTTGTCAGCGCAGGTGGTAACCCAATTAAAACTGCGGCGCAAACTTGTTGAGCTCGAAACTGCCGGCAACCGTATACAAAAGCTTAATGCCCTGCTTACTACAAAGGAGCGTGAGGCCATGCAGATTATCGAGAACACGCCTATGGCTATGGCGCTGCATACCGGCGAAGACATGCAAATACGCTTTGCCAATAATATGATGCTGAAGGCCTGGGGTAAAAACGAAACCGTGTTTGGCATGCCGTTTAATTTGGCACTGCCCGAACTGGCACCGCTCGATTTTCCGCGCACCATGCGGCAGGTGTATCGCAAAGGCATTCCTTACCATCAAACCGAGGAGCGCATGGTGTTTAAGCACGAAGGCGTGATGAAGGAGTTTTACTATACTTATAGTTTTATTCCGCTTTTTTTGCCCGACGGGCAGGTTTGGGGTATATTGAACACCTCGCACAACGTGACCAAGATGGTGCAGAACCGCCTGTCGCTGGAGCGTGCCGAAGAATCATTACGGTTGGCTGTACAATCGGCCGATTTAGGAACTTGGTATATTGATGGCAGCACGCGTGAGTTTACGCCCTCAGTACGCTTAAAGGAGTTATTTGGTTATCTCCCGCACGAAACCATGTCGTACGAGGCTGCAATTAACCAGATTGTTGAGGAGTACCGTGGTAAGGTATTGCAGGGAGTAGAGGAGGCTTTAACACTGGGCAAAGCTTATGACATGGAGTATCCCATCATCAGCCACCACGACCAACAGTTGCGCTGGGTGCGGGCTACGGGCAAATTATACCCACCGACTGAAGAAGGGCAGGCACCGTTTTTTTCGGGGACGATGTTTGATATTACCGAGCAAAAAAAAGACGAGCAGCGTAAAAGCGACTTTATCGGCATGGTAAGCCACGAGCTTAAATCGCCGCTTACTTCGCTCAACGGTTTTTTGCAAATGCTGCAGCTTAAAGCCGGCAAGGCAGGCGACCAGTTTACCTTCAATACGGCTGCAAAGTCGATAGCACAGGTCAAAAAAATGACCTCCACCATCAACGGTTTCTTGAATGCGGCGCGGTTAGGTTCGGGCAAAATACAGCTGCATAAGCAAAAGTTTTTGCTTAACGACTTAATCAGCGAGTCTATCAACGATGCGCTGTTATCGCAGGAAACACACTTTTTTCATTACCCGCCCTGCCGCGAGGTTGAGGTTGAAGCCGACCGCGACAAGATTGGCAACGTGATATCTAACCTGCTCAGCAATGCCGTTAAATACTCGCCGGGCGCTAACCAGGTAGAAGTGAACTGCCTGATAGAAAACGGACAGGCCAAAGTTTGCGTAACCGACCATGGTTTGGGCATCACTCCCGAAGACCAAAACAAATTGTTCGACCGCTTTTTCAGAGTGCAGAGCATGGAAACCCGCCACATCAGTGGCCACGGCATCGGCCTGTACCTCTGCGCCGAAATTATCCAGGCCCACGGCGGCCAGATAGGCGTACAAAGCGAACCTGGCCAGGGCAGTACGTTTTGGTTCAGCCTGCCGGTAGTAGGCCAATGAGTGAATGAGTGAGTTGTGAATGAGTGAGTTTGGAGAATTGTCGTTAATTTAGCTATTTTTTATAAAAAATATTATAAGTGATTGAGGATGAATTAGTTCTTTATAGCTTCCTCAATCATTTATAGAATAAATGCTTATATCTGCATTATTGATACTGCGATAGTAAAATAGATAATTAGCCCAGTTACGTCAACTAAGGTAGCCACAAAAGGTGCTGAAGAGGTTGCAGGGTCTAAGCCTATACGTTTAAGTATAAGTGGTAGCATGGAGCCGGCTAAAGAACCCCATAAAACTATTCCCACTAATGCCAAGCCTACCGTTAAACCTACCAGTATCCAGTGAGGCCCATAAATACTGCTGAACATTGCAACCACAAAAATCCGAAAAAAACCTATCAGGCCTAAAGTAGTCCCCAATAACAAGCCAGACAGTATTTCGCGGCGCATTACCCGCCACCAGTCGGCAACGGTCACTTCGCCCAAAGCCATAGCTTGGATAATTAACGTTGAGGCTTGCGAGCCGCTATTGCCACCGCTCGATATGATTAATGGGATAAATAACGCTAAAACTACTGCTTTTGCAATCTGTCCTTCAAAGTAACCCATCGCCGTAGCGGTCAGCATCTCGCCTAAAAACAAAATGATTAACCAGCCAACGCGCTTTTTTACCAGCTTAAGAA
>CAXYKR010000242.1:0-13217 GCA_964277815.1 uncultured Mucilaginibacter sp.
ACCCCGATAAAAATCTGCAAAATATCAGCCTGCGTTTATCGGGGTTTTCCCAAAACAGATAACCCTGAAAAGTGGTGATTTTTAAATTCTCCATAAGCATCAGCAAACAGGTTAGTTAAAAACAATAATTAATTAAGGTTGATGGCTTTTACAGCTTCATCAGTCTTTCAACGGCTTTATCCAGCGTTTCTTGTTTTTTGGCAAAACAAAAACGAAGTACATGGTGGTCGGTAGCCTTGCTATAAAAGGCCGAAACCGGTATGGATGCCACCCCGTATTCTTTAGTGATTTTGATAGCCAGTTCGGTATCTTTCATGTTGTCAAATCCCTGATATTTAACCGATTGGAAGTACGAGCCTGAACAAGGTAGTAAGGTAAACTTAGTTTGTGCCAAACCCGCCCTGAATGCATCTCGTTTTTGCTGAAAAAACGAAGACAAGCTCAAATAATGGTCTTCGTTTTTGATGTATTCGGTTACGGCCACCTGCATCGGTGTGTTAACACTAAACACATTATATTGATGTATTTTTCTAAACTCGTTCATCATATTAGCCGGTGCCAGACAATATCCAAGTTTCCAACCCGTGGCGTGCAAAAGCTTACCGAACGACGCCACAATAAAGCTGCGTTGCTGCAACTCGGGGTACCGGGCCATGCTATGATGGGTGGCACCGTCGTAAATTAAATGCTCGTAAACCTCATCGCTCAAAATCAGAATATCGCGATTTTTGACGATGGCCGATAACTCGTCAATATCCTCCTTAGTTAAAACCGTAGCGGTAGGGTTATGCGGAGAGTTTAAGATAATCATCCGCGTGCGGTTACTGATAAGGCGTTTTACCATATCCCAGGCAATGCGGTAATTAGGCGGTTCCAACTCCAACGATTTTACGGTGCCGCCCATCAGTTTAATGGCAGGGGCATAGCAATCGTAAGCAGGCTCAAACACAATCACCTCATCATTTGGGTGTATAGCGGCACAAATAGCAGTAAAAATTGCTTGGGTACCACCGGCGGTGATGGTAATTTCGGTATCCGGGTTATAGGTAGCGCCGTAAAGTTTTTCGGTTTTTTGAGCAATAGCTTCGCGCAACGGTAGCCAGCCGGCCATCGGGGCATATTGGTTAAATCCGCCTTGCATGGCACGAGAAACCATGTTTATCAATTCAGGGTCGCAGTTGTAATCCGGAAAACCTTGAGACAGGTTAATGGCACCTACCTCGCTGGCTAAAGCAGACATTACAGTAAAAATAGTAGTTCCGGTTTGCGGAAGTTTAGACACAGGTATCATGAATGGCTAAATTAGTTAATCGGCAAGTAAAAATGCGTGGCTATTTTAAAACTGTAGAATGGGTATACCTGTATTTAACTACTTTAGTACAATGAAACGCAACCCTTACCTGTTACTTTGTGCTGTAGCCTTATGCTTTGCAGCCTGTAAGCCCGCTAAAAATAAAAATGTTACGGTAGTTGGTTTTGTAGATGCTTTTGAGGATGCGACCATAGCCCAGGCCAAAAACGGTTTTGTTGATGCGCTGGCTAAAAATGGTTACAGCGAAAGCAAAGGCAACCTTAAAATTGAATATAAAAATGCGCAGGGTAGCATACCCACGCTTACCCAAATAGTAAACTACTTTGTATCTGAGCCGGTAGATTTGCTGGCCACCAGCACTACGTTATCTTCTGTTACGGCATCACAAAAAACTAAAACCATCCCCATTTTTATGATGGTGTCGCCAACGCCTGAGCGTGCCCATTTGCTGGATGTCCAGGGCAAAGCACCGGCCAACCTTTTCGGCACGGTTGAAGACCTGAATTACATTGATACGTCGTTTAGCCTTATCCCTAAACTACTAAAGCCAAAAGCTGGCAAGTTAGTCGTAGGGATGATTTATAACCAGTCGGAGCCGCAATCAGCCGATGCTATGGAGCGTATCAAACAGCTGGCCGGTAAATTAAATATAACGCTACTGGCTGTGCCGCTTAACTCGTCGGCTGATGCGCAGCTGGTCACACAATCATTACTCAGCAAAAACATTGATGCCTTTTTTGCCAACCCGGATAATACTGTTTTTGCCGCTTTTGAGACTATCTTAAAAAGCTGCGAGCAAAAGAACGTCCCCATCTTTACCAGCGAAGCCGGCCTGGTGCAGCGCGGCGCCGTAGCCGCTTTCGGCGCAGATATTTACCAATGGGGGTACCAATCGGGCGAGCAGGCTGCACAATATTTAAAAACGCACAAAACTGACGGATTAAAGCCTGAAATGGTTAAAATCAGGAAGCGCGTTTACAACCCTGCGGCTGCTCAAAAGTATCACATTACGGTTCCGCAAAATTTTGAGGCTGTAAAATAATGGACTTTTACATTACGGCCCTGTTGCAGGGCCTATGCTTTGCAGGGATTGCGCTGGGTATTTATATATCCATGAAGATATTCAACATACCCGACATTACTACGGATGGTAGTTATGCCCTGGGCGGTATTGTTACCGGTGTAATGCTTACGCATGGGTATCCGCTAAGCGTAAGTTTGGTTGCCGTGCTGGCTGCCGGTGCATTGGCCGGTGCGCTTACGGGTATTATCCATACCTGGCTTAAAATAAATGCCCTGCTGGCTGGCATATTAGTGATGACAGCTCTGTACTCGGTAAACCTGACTATTGCAGGCCGCTCAAACCTGCCATTGATAAACACTGCCTCTGTTTTTTCAGTATTGGGCTTTGCTACCGACCCTAATTTGAATAATTTGATATTGCTGCTTTTGGTAGTTGCCATAATTACCGGCTTTATAGGTTATTTACTCAAAACTGATTTTGGCATTGCCATGCGCGCTACGGGCAACAGCGAAACCATGATTCGTGCCTTGGGTGTAAACACTAACCGCATGAAGATTATTGGCCTGGCACTGGCTAATGCCCTCACTGCTTTAAGCGGTTTTTTAATTACCCAGTTGCAGGGTTTTGCCGATATTAATATGGGTATTGGCATTGTAATTATTGGTTTGGGTTCGGTCATCATCGGCGAAACGTTAATTAATTGGTTTAAGCTTACCTCGGTTTGGGGGAGTTTGCTGCTGGTGCTGGCAGGGGCGGTGGTGTTTCAGATGGTGCTGGCAGTAACGCTGGCGTTGGGTGTAAATGCCAATTTGCTTAAGCTGGTTACAGCCATCATCGTATTATTAATTGTGAGCCTGCCCAGGCTGGCCTTATTAAAACGCAATGATTAAACTGGATAACGTTACCAAAATATTTAATAAAGGTCAGGCTAACGAGGTGAGGGCCATCGAGGAACTTTCGTTGACCATTAATCCGCAAGAGTATGTGGTGATAGTGGGCGCTAACGGCTCGGGTAAAAGTACGCTCCTCAATTTAGTGGCGGGCAGCATTCGGCCAACCAGCGGCGAAATCATTCTGGACGGACAAACGGTGACCCACTTGGCCGACTATGAACGCAGCCGGTGGATTGCCCGGGTGTTTCAAAACCCGCTGAGCGGTACCGCACCCGATTTAAGTATATTGGACAACTTTAGGCTAGCGGCCTTACGTACCCAGCGCAAGGGCTTTGGTATTGGTACCACGGCGGCCTTTAAAAAGCAAGTGCAGGAAAAGGTAGCCACCCTGGGTATGGAGCTTGAAAATAAATTGGAGCAGCCGATGGGCACGTTGTCAGGAGGGCAAAGGCAGGCGCTTACCCTGCTGATGAGTGTGATGGATGAATGCCGGATTTTATTGCTCGACGAACCCACGGCCGCGCTCGACCCGCGGTCGGCCAATTTGGTGATGGAGGCTGCTAATCAGTTGATAAACAACTTTAAACTGACCGCTATTTTAATCACACATAACCTAAAAGATGCGCACTTGTACGGTAATCGGCTCATCCAGATGGGTGAGGGGCGTATTTTGCAGGATTTCGCTACAGTTAATAAATCAAAACTTACACAAAATAAAATTTTTGAGTGGTTTAGCTGAGTTTTGGCAGCGTAATTGTAATGGTAGGTGCATCTATGAAAAACAACCATTTTGCACCCATTAAAGATGCGTACCAATTAGTGCAAGGCGCTAAAATTAAAGGTATTAAACACGAAGAGATTTTTGAATTGGGCAGTTACGACCCTAACAAACGCGGTTATACCGTTTACCCCTACGAAGACGGTGTAAAGTTTGATGACTTTAGCATCATCGTAAGCGAAAAGGAACTCAAAAATCATTACGTAATTGAGGCTGTAAATGTAAATATGCCCATTGTAGAACAAGCCGCCGTTACCTCATCATTTACCCGTTTAGGCCTGGCCAGTTAATTTAAATATTTTATCTACCTATATATCAATAGCATCTTTTAAATTTTGTTTATCTTTGAGCAAAACTTAAAAAGATGCTATTCCTGTTTAATACCCACACATCATTCTCTACTAGGCCCATGTGGCTGATGCGGGATGAGTTTTCGGTAAAATAGCCTTCCTCTTCCTGTCCGCCGGTTAAGCCGGATTTTTCAATTTATTTATTATTAACTGTTTTAAGCGGCTTTGTCGTTTACTACATCATTCTATTTTTTCGAAATGGACATTTTTTATACCATCGAAGAAAAGTATTTGCAGGCAGTGGAAGAGTATCGGTATGGCGAATCTCCGAAGTGTTTGCAGTTACTCAACGAAATTATGGCTGCCGAACCAGGCTATGCACGCGCATGGTATCTGGCAGGCCAGATCCATTACCAATATCTTAATGATTATCAGCAGGCTGGTTACTGCTTTAAAACCTGTAACGAACTGGAACCGACATTTCCGGATGTTTACGAGCCTTACATTAAATTGCTTGCCTTTTTAAATATGGATAAGCACTTAATAGTGGTTAAACAATTGGCTTTAAAAACGCCGGGTGTTGACCACGCGGTCATATGGAACCTGCTTGGTCAGTACGCCGAGCGGCATCTTAATTTGCCCGAAGCCCGCATTTGTTACGAAAAGGCTTACGTCAAAGCAATTGATACTGAGCAAATGAAAGAAATCGAAAGCAGCCTGGAACGTGTGGCCGCCAAGCAGGCACGCAAAGCGGCATACCAGTATAGCTTATCCTGATGCACAAGGGCTGCCAAATTTTGGCAGCCCTTGTTGTTAACAAACACTTAACCCGCTGAGTGATTTGGCTTAACAGTGTGTTTATAATTTTGACGGTTAAACACACTTGGTATGAAAAAAATATTACTCCTTTCACTGTTATCGGTGAGTCTTTTTGCCTGTAAGAAAAGCGAAGACACTACCGAACCCGAATTTTTTGTGAACGAAGATGCCGCCACCTTTGCCGAGCTGGGCTCGATAGACATTGGCGATGTGGGCGCTGCTGAAATTTCGGCTTACGACCCGGCAACCAAACGCTTGTTTGTGGTGAATAACAGCACAGTTAATAAAATTGATGTGCTCGACTTCTCGAACCCGGCCAGCATGAAAGTTATCACCTCTATCAGCATGACTCCTTATGGCGGTGCAGTCAACAGCCTTTCAGTGTCTGACGGCAAATTAGCGGCGGCTATCGAGTCGACTGACAAGCAGGCCAATGGCAAGGTTGCCGTTTTTAAAACGAGCGACTACAGCGAAATCAAGGTAATTACCGTAGGCGCCCTGCCCGACATGATTACCTTCTCGCCCGATGGTAAATATATTTTAACCGCTAACGAGGGCGAACCTAATACTGCCTATACCAATGACCCTGCGGGTTCTGTATCTATCATCACGATAGATAATAATTATGCCGTTACCACGGTAGATTTTTCTGCCTTTGCTGGTCAGCGCGCTGCACTGGTGGCTAAAGGCCTGCGTATTTTCGGACCAGGCAATGACTTTGTGAAAGACATTGAGCCGGAGTACATCACCGTATCTGAAGACTCAAAAACAGCTTGGATAACCTTACAGGAAAATAATGGCATTGCCAAATTAGACTTAGCCTCTAAAACTTTTACCAATATTTTCCCATTGGGCTTTAAAGATTACAACGTGAGTGGTAATGAGATTGACCCGAGCGATTTGGATAGCAAAGTTGGTGTAGGTGCCCTTTGGCCAGTAAAAGGTATTTACATGCCTGATGCTATCGCTATGTACACCGCCAATAATATTCCTTACCTATTTACTGCTAACGAGGGCGATGCCCGCGAGTACGGTAATTTTGTTGAGGCTAAACGTGTTAAAAATATTACTTTGGATGCTACCGCTTTTCCGAACCGCAGCAGCTTGCGCGCCGATGACCAGTTAGGCCGTTTAAATATCACTACAACTCTGGGCGATACCGACGGTGATGGCGATTACGATGCTCTGTACTCTTTCGGCGCACGTTCTTTCAGCGTATGGAACGGTAACGACGGTACGCAGGTATTCGACAGCAAAAACGAATTGGATAAAGTAACTGTAGCCGCCGGTTTGTACGATGATAACCGCAGCGACGACAAATCGGTAGAGCCCGAAGGAATCGCTATCGGCAAGGTGGGCAACAAAATGATTGCTTTTGTAGGCATGGAACGTGCCGATGCCGTAGCCGTTTACGATGTAACCGACCCGACCAAGCCTAGATTTTTACAACTGCTTAAAAGCGGCGACGCACCCGAAGGCGTGATGTTTATTCCGGCTAAAAATAGCCCGACCAAAAAGAGTTTGCTGGTGGTGAGTAGTGAAGAAGATGGTGTGGTAAAAGTATTTACACCTAAAACTATTTAAACAGTTAAATTTCAACCTGTACTTTACCAGGCGGATGATCTACGAGAGGTCCGCCTTTTTTGTTGATAAGCCGGTGAGATGCGTAGGCAAAGCACTGTAAATAAAAAGATGCTTATGTTTGTAACATAGCTATCCCGAAAACCATCTTATCATCACTTGAAAAATATCAACTTAAAAAGATATGGTACTTGACCAAAATTCTACGCAGCCTGCGGTTTATCAATTTTGCGTCGTAAAAACGATTATTAAAGTGTTTAGCAGTAAGTTAACTTTTGAGGTCGACCTTGGGCAACACGCGGATGATAACACTAACTACAGTGCCATTAATAATAAGACCAGTCAGGTGTGTGAGATTAATAACCAGGTAGATGCGCTCAGTTATCTATCGGCCCTGGGCTGGGAACTTGTCAATGTGAACTATCGCGAATTTAGCGGCACTACTCATAACAGTCCTGAGTATTTATTAAAGCGTCGCGTTTGATTTTACCGTAAAGCAGGTTCATATCACGAGTTATTTGTACTATATTGACCAGGTAAATTATAATAGCCGGTCAACGTTTGCTTTACTCATGAAAAAGCTATCGCTCCTGTTTTTGCTGATTCCGTTTATCCTCAATAGCTGCCGTAAAAACGAAACGGTTGCGGTACAAGAGGAATCGGGTACTATTACATTCAGTCAGGCCTCTTACCAATTAAAAGCGGGCGATACGGTGGTTATCAAACCTCAGTTCAGCAGTGTTAACTTCGCCAAACGCAAGTTTGTCTGGAGCGTTAACCCTGCTAATGTGGCCTCTGTCAAAACAGGTGCTGAAAATACCTGTATTGTTACCGGCTTAACAGCGGGTACCGCAGATATAAAAATTGAAACTGAAGACAAATCCGTGTCTGCCGGTGTAAAAGTGTCGATAGCTTATCTGCCGGTAAAAACGGTGTTGTGGGTGGGCACCTCCATACCGCAGTGGTGTACTTACCCAATTAATGCCTGCAATAATTTAGGGCTCAAGTGCATCAATACCAGTATCAGTTCGAGCGGCATTTGTTTAAATGTCGGTGTATTAAATAACGTGCGCGACGGGCTCGATCTTTGCGAAACCATTGATGAGAAAAAAGCTCGTTATCAGGGCAAAGTGTCTGCAAGCGTGTTAGATGCGTATTACAACAGCTCTTATGAAAGAGCAATCCTGCCTTATTTAAGTCAGGTCGATGCTATGGTGTTTGACCATAGTTTTAATGATGCCTTTCAGATTAACCGGGATATAACCTCGGGCACTGACTGGAATAATACAGACCGTTCAACATATATCGGTGCGTTTAATTATCTCATGAAAGAGATTTTAAAGCGCAAGCCATCTATCAGAATAATTATTGGCGGGTACCTGGAGAACCAGTCGGACTATCAGGTGCGAGCAGGCAAGGTGATTTGCCAGATGCAGCAAGCCATGAGCAGTCATTATAATTATGCCTTGCTAGATGTATGGAATTATACTGGCATCAAATACAACTTTGTACCCAACACCAGTAATTACATTAAAGATTTTAACAGCCGTTACGGCACCGCATACACCAATTTTATTACCGATGCCAGCGGCAATATCACCGACTTCCAGGTATTTTGCCCGGATGGCATTCACCCGTTTTCAGATTTAAGCGGTAGCTCCGACCGTAAACTGGACGCAATCTATACCGACTTGTTGAAGAAAGCGATAAACTAACTTGTTATTCTTTTCAATTCGGTACGGCGCGGATTGATGTTAAATGTTTTTAGAGGTGAGTAACGACGACCTGACTATCGAACCCTCGCGGCCAATCTTTTTGGCGTTTTCAACTTCCATCATCTGTAACTGACCAAAACGAACTTCTAATTGGAAATCGATGATGTTTTCGTAGTCGTTTTTACGCTTGTTACCGTACTTGGTAAATACGATCATTAGTTCCACAATCAAAAAGAACGAAAAGAAAACCATATAGATGATGCCAGTGCTCAGGTTGCCGGTAATGAGAGATATCATTACTGAAAATTCTTCGAGTAACCCGCTGGGCTTTTCCATAATCTCTTTATGCGCATTGATTCGGGTTTGCAGTTTTTCGTTGTAAACCCTGGAGATTTCGTTGCGGATGTTTTGCCTTTGAGCAGCAAAAGTTTTTAAGTAAGACTCTTGGCCTTTGGCAATACTGCCATAGCCCACACTACCCGATGATTTACCCTTACCGTAAACCTCATTATTGAAGCGGTTTTGCTGTTGCTGTATCTCCTGGTCAATTTTAGACAAGTCGGTGTTTAGTCGGTTCAGTTTATGGTCAAGCTCGGCGTTTAGTGATTCTACGCGGGCTTCCACAATGCTCTTGCGCGATTCTTCCAGTTTCATGGCAATGTCTTGCTTAAACATGTACTGGTCAATCATTACCGCCCCAATACCAGCCATGATGAGTGCCAGGGCAATCCGCGAGGCAAATAATAGTGGTGTTTTGTCGGAGGTGATAATTTGCCGTTCAATCTGTACAACAGCTACAATAGCAATTAATCCGCTTAAAATACTCAGCCAGCCGTTAAGCCCCAGGTAGTGATTGCCGAAAGAAAAGCCAACAAAAAACCAGATTAAGCTGATTAGAATGATGGCAGATATATAGCGTTTAGCATCGCGCTTGGTGAGTTCGCTGCAATCTTTTACAATGCGATAATCCCAGCCAATTAAAAAGCACGAAAGCTTAAGCCACCAGGTATTTTTTGACGCTATTGCCATGTTTAAATATTGCTTGAGGTAATAAAACTGTTAGACAGGGCAGAGGCTCCGCGCTTAAAACCTTTAGTATACGATAGTTTAATACGTTCAATTTTACCGCGGTTGTTGGCAATGTCTATACGTTCCTGCTCTACAAAGTTTAGGTTTTCGGTTACGATGGTCTTTTTGGCTTTTAAGCCTTCAACCACTTCGGTAAGACCCATTGCCTCGCGGGTAGTGATATGAAAATTAAGCTCTGTTAAAAACTCCTGAAACTTATGCCGTGCCTGGTCAATTTTTAATTGGTAATCTCTCATTAAAAGTTCCAGGTTTTCGTTCAGGTAATGCGTATCGGGCTGTACGATGGCATCTGCATATCCTTTAGATTCAAAATCCATATTGAGGTAAGCAAATATCTCGTCAATTAGGGTTGATTTGCTGGTCACTACCGTTTCTGGACGACTCTCTGCCGTCAGCGCGTCATCATCCTCGGCCACAAACAGGCTTTTGTCGATGCTGTTATCAACAATTTCGAGCTCGGCTGATTCTTGGTCGCGGCCAAACTTTCGTTTCAAATAACTTAAAACTCCCATTTATATGTATTTAATCGGTATTTTATAAAGTTGATGTCCTTTGATGTGGCAATGCCTGCAGATGGTAATCAGTAAATCGTCGCTGTAATCCCAGGGGTCTTTAAACACCTGTATCTTTTTTAAGTACAGATATTGGCGGTGATGTACCTGCAAATGCCAGGTAGAATTGCAATTGCGGCATTTATAATCGTCACGTTTCAGGATACTCTCTCTTTTCAGCTTCCATCGCGGGTCGAGCATTTTTATGCGGTAAGTTTCATCAACAACAGACTGTTCGATTGGCACTTTGAAACAAGGATAATATTAAAAATATCATTAAATATAAGGGAATTTTTAATATGAAGAAAACTTTTTTACGTGATGGTTGTATCCATGCCTTGCTGTCCAATTTTATGTGTAACTATTGTGTTGCAACTCCGATTTATAAAACGGAAGAATAGTTTGGAAACGACCAAGTCCTGGTAAAAAGCTCTTAAAGTCAATTCATCAATTCACATGAAAGTTAGTAACAACGGCTTTCGCTACCATCTTACAAAAAAAACCGTCCTGTTTTAACAAGACGGTTTTAGTAGAAAAATTATTTGAGATGGTATAGGTTACTCAAACCAAGCCATTACACTTTCTTTAGTTGGAACAGTGATGTCTAACTTTAATTTTTTGCGCATACCACCTAAGTCGTTAAATACTTTGTTAGGGTTAGCCGCTTTTAACTCCTCTACGGTTTTAAAGCCCATTTGGTTAATAACAATAACCCACTCGGCTGGTACACCAATTTTTTCAAAATCGGCCGGTGTGCTCACCTTGGCTTTCTTCTCGGGGCGCATCTGCGGGAAGAATAGTACTTCCTGAATAGTGCTTTGGTTAGTCATCAGCATAACCAAACGGTCGATACCTATACCCAGGCCTGAGGTTGGCGGCATGCCGTACTCCAGGGCGCGCAAAAAGTCATCGTCCATGGCCATGGCTTCATCATCGCCGCGACCGGCCAATACCAATTGCTCTTCAAAACGTTCGCGCTGGTCAATCGGATCGTTCAGCTCGCTATACGCGTTAGCAATTTCCTTGCCGTTTACAAACAGTTCAAAACGCTCTACCAAGCCGTCTTTACTGCGGTGCTTTTTGGCCAACGGTGTCATCTCAATAGGGTAGTCGGTAATATACGTAGGCTGTATCAGGTGCGCTTCTACCTTGGCGCTAAAAATTTCGTCAATCAGTTTGCCTTTGCCCATCGATGCATCCACGTCAATCGCTAAATCGCTGCAGGTTTGGCGCAGTTGTTCCTCGTCCATCTTTGATACATCAATGCCGGTGTATTTCTGGATGGAATCGTACATCGACAATTTTTCGTACGGGCCGGCAAAGTTTATTTCGTGCTCGCCTACCTTAACTACCGGTTTGCCGTGTACGGCCCGCGCTACTTTCTCAAGGCACTCCTCAACCATGGCCATCATCCACACGTAGTCTTTGTAAGCTACATAAATTTCCATGGCGGTAAATTCAGGGTTGTGGGTGCGGTCCATACCCTCGTTCCTGAACATTTTGCCAAACTCGTATACACCGTCAAAGCCTGCCACAATCAGGCGTTTTAAATACAACTCGTTGGCAATGCGCAGGTAAAGCGGCATATCCAGCGTGTTGTGGTGGGTATTAAACGGACGAGCCGCCGCACCACCATGTATGGCTTGCAGAATAGGCGTTTCTACTTCCATCCAGCCTTGCTCGTTAAAGTAATTACGCATGGTGCTAATTACTTTAGAGCGATTGATGAAAATCTGTTTGTACTCAGGGTTAACCGTTAAATCTACATAGCGCTGGCGGTAGCGCAGCTCGGGGTCGGTAAAACCGTCGTAAACATTGCCGTCGTCGTCGCGCTTTACAATAGGCAGTGGTTTTAATGATTTTGCCAGTACCTGCAATTCCTGCACGTGTACCGAAATTTCGCCGGTTTGGGTTAAAAATACGTAGCCCTTAACGCCTACATAGTCGCCAATATCCAGCAGTTTTTTAAATACGGTGTTATATAAAGTTTTATCCTCACCGGGGCAAATATCGTCGCGTTTAATATAAATCTGTACGCGGCCGGTGGTATCCTGCAATTCGGCAAAAGAGGCGCTGCCCATAATACGGCGCGACATAATGCGGCCAGCCAGGGTAACCTGCTTATATTGCTCGGGGTTGTGATTAAAGTTTGTGTTGATGTCGTGGGCCCAGGCGTTAACCGGGTAGGCCTCAGCAGGGTAGGGATTGATACCCAGTGCACGCAGTTGCTGTAGCGACTCGCGGCGTAAAACTTCCTGCTCAGATAAAGCTGCAATACTCATAATGATAACGGTATTATTGAAACGGGCAAAGATAGGGGTTTGTGCTTAAGTTACGGCGTTAATGTTATTTATTAACTAAGCACCGCAACTGTCAGCTTTCAACCGTTAAAAGCTGGATAAGTTTGGTGTTTGGTGTAATTTCAATTAATCGCCATTATTCAATATTTGCCCTATTGTACACCGTTAAAATTATCTAAGCGGCCTTACTATTAACTTCAGCTATTTCAGCACCGTTATCCTTTATTTGTACGCTCATTTTACCAAAGCGCTGTTGCTGTATGCGGTCGTATTCTTTTACATAGTCAGGGTGCTCGGTGCCCATCAGTCTATCCCAAACCCTAAAGTACAGGCCGTAGTTACCCTTAAACTTGCTATGGTGAATATTGTGATGTACTGACGTATTTAACACCTCAAACAAAACACTGTTGCGCATCTGCTTAGGGGCAATTTCGTAACCCAAATGTCCATACACGTTGATGATAAAGCCAACGATGGTAAACAGGACGACGGTAACCGGATGGATAGGGATAAGGAACATAATCACAAACAGCACGGCCCCCTCTGTCCAGGCTTCGAAAAAGTGAAATGAGTAGGAAGCCCAGGGCGATGGGTTGGTAGACTGGTGATGCACCAAGTGCGCCAGCTTAAATAGCTTTTTATGATGCAACAGGCGATGCATCCAGTAAAAATACGTATCGTGGATGATGAGGCTGATAATTAAGCTTACCCAAATCCACCAACCAGGATAGTCGTTAATATTGGTATACAGCCGGGTGTAATTTTTAATCGGGCTTTGTAAGGCTAAATAACCGATAACGGCAAAAACGGCTGTAGTTTGCAGCGAATGGCCAATCTCGCGGACAAAGTCTTTGATGTTTGCCTT
>CAXYKR010000243.1:0-13412 GCA_964277815.1 uncultured Mucilaginibacter sp.
CATACTCATGTACCGGTAAATTAAATGATAGTCATCAGCGGTAAGGTTAAACCGCTGACTCGGCTCAAAAGCTTCCGGAAACAGCAAACGCTTCATAACCGCCTGCTGGTCTGCAATAGGAAATACATTTTTGTCGCTAAAGTCAAAAGGCTTCATTACCAGTTGATCTTTGCTATCCAGGTAACCTCTACCCTGCTGCAAGTTTTCTAGTAGCATAGGATAATCATGGGCATCATACAGCGCCGGTTTGGCATAAACCAACTGACCGTTTTGATAAAAATTTATTGGATTGGTATGCCTTGCACTTTCGCCACCGTCGCCCACAGCTAAACGGCCAACAATACGGGTTTGGTTAAGCTGATATTTTTTCAGCTTTTGGTTGATTTCTTCGCGGCCCACAAATTCATATAACCGGTTATAGGCATCATTATCACTCACCAGCAAAATCTTTTTGATGTATTGCGCTATGCTGGGTTTACCGTTGGCTGCGCTGGTATCCTGCTTTACGCGGGTTTGCCCGGCAAAGGCACTATCAGTAATCATCTCCGCATGTTTGTTCAACCCATTGATATGCAACTCGTTTAACTTTTCGAGCGCGAAAATAGCTGTCGGCAGTTTTACCGTACTGGCCGGGTAAAAGTAACGGTTGGCATTAAGCCGGTAGCTGTACGAAGTAAAATGCGGAATATTGTTTTTGTCGCGGTTAATTTGTGTGTACAGTAATTGCACCTCGTTGTGCTGCGGATGCTGTAAAATACCGCCAAACAAGTCTGGCCTCGATTGCACTAAAGTCTTTAAGAAAACCGTATCTACATTTTGAGCCGACAACTTCAAAGATAACAAGCTTAACATTAGCAATAACAGATACTTCATCTAACATTGTTTTTTAAGATTATTCTTAATTCGTTCGCGATGTTGCAATCCCCAGGCGGCAATGCTCTCGGTTAATACCCTGAGCGTGTGGCCGTACTCAGAGATGCTATAAGTAACTGCAGGTGGGCTACTCTGCGATACTTCACGTACTATAAGTTCATTGATTTCTAATTCTTTCAGTTCCCGGCTTAAAACCTTGCCGGATATTCCGTCGATGTCTTTAAGCAGAGCCGAATAGCGCATAGGCCGGTAACAAAGTCGTGCCAGTATAGATACTTTCCACTTACCACTTAAAATGTCCATGGTATCGTCAATGGCTCGTATTCTTTTTTGGCATTCTGAAAATGGTGGGAGGTCAGCTAAAAACGATTTCATAAAACGAGAAGTTACTTTTTTGTCACCAGGGGTGCTGTAACGTCACTGTTACTTTTTGTCACTAAGTTACATATTAACAGTGATTGCTTATACATTTGGCGAAAAACAAATATCATGAGCTTACTCGAAGATTTACAATGGCGCTACGCAACCAAAAAAATGAATGGTGCCAAAATACCGCAAGAAAAACTGGACTATATTTTAGAAGCGGCCCGCATGTCTCCCTCATCATCAGGGCTGCAACCTTATAAAGTAATTGTCATATCAGACCCGGCCCTGCTCGAAAAAATTAAAGGCATTGCATATAACCAAACCCAAATAACCGACTGTTCGCACTTACTCGTTTTCGCGGCCTGGGACGGTTACAGCAACGAGCGTGTAAGCGAGGTGTTTAACTATATGATGGACGAGCGCGGCTTGCCACACAGCAAAATGGACGCTTACAAGCAAACCATCCTGGCGTTATACGAAACCAAAGGAACAGAATGGCAGGCTCACCATGCGGCCAAACAAAGTTATATTGCCTTTGCCATGGCTATTGCCGCTGCAGCAGAGCAAAAAGTGGATACTACCCCTATTGAAGGCTTTATACCTGAAAAGCTGGACGAACTATTGAAATTGAAAGGATCGGGTTATCATAGCACCGTACTGTTGCCAGTGGGCTACCGCGAAGCCGAACAAGATTGGCTGGTCAATATGAAAAAAGTCCGCACGCCAAAAGATTTATTTGTTACAGAAATGACCTTGGCCGACGCAGCTGACCTGCAAGAAGCCCCCATGAATGTTAGCCTGGATAGCTTTACACAGAAGTAAGAAAATTGAGCGCAAACGTTATATGGCAACCTGTTTACACAGGTTGCTTTTTTATTTTCTTTTTATCCAGTCGGCTTTATTGAGCTCGTATACAAAATTGAGTTTAGTAGCTTCGCCAAAGTAGGTCATCGGTTGCTCGTCCACTTTTATTGCCCCTAATCGGCCAATTGCAATTTGTGAACGCACGTTGCCGGCACCAATGTGAAACTTCACTTTATCAACGTACTGAAAAATGTAATCCAACATCATGGTTTTAACGGCTTGGTTTATGCCCTTACCCCAACAGTTTACACTGCAAAAGGTATAACCGATAAAATTGCTGTTATTGTCTGTGTCGTAATCATAAAAACGCGTACTGCCTAGTATTTGTCCGTCGGCGTTATCTACCACCTTAAAAGCTCCCCCGCTTTGTATGGCACCTTCAAAAAATGTTTGGAAAACCTCGCGTTGGTAACGGTCGCGATTCGGGTGCTGCTCCCATATTTTAGCGTCGCTGGCCACGGAATATAAAGCCTCGAAATCTGTTGACTGCAACGGTTGCAAGGTAATATCGCCATTATTGAGAATAGGTTGTATACTGAAATTCATGACTGATGGAGCATTTTAGCAAGGTTAGTTAATTTGGAAGTATTTTAGTTGCTGGAGAATAAGAAATTTAAAATGTCTTATCTTTAAATGATGACCGGAGATGCTGTAACACTTGAAGAGTCATTGAATATCTCAACCAAACAAATACACACAATAACCGCTTACTTATGAACGCCAGCCACGATGAACGCATAGCCCGCATGACATATGCCTCGGTTTACCCGCACTATGTTACTAAAGTAGAAAAGAAAGGCCGAACCATCCAGGAGTTACACCAGGTAATTACCTGGCTTACCGGTTACGACGATAAACAACTGCAGCAACTCATCGACAACAAAGCAACTTTTGAAACCTTTTTTGCAGATGCGACTCTTAACCCTAACGCACACCTCATTACCGGTACTATTTGCGGTTACCGTATTGAAAACATAGAAAACGAGTTAACTAAACAAGTTCGTTACCTGGATAAACTGGTAGATGAGTTGGCCAAGGGGAGAAAGATGGAGAAGATTTTGAGACAGGCTTAAATCCTCTCCCCTTTATTGAAAACATCTAATATGCCTAAGTCACCCCAGTTAATGAAAACCCTGTTGTGGGTGCTCTTATTAACGCTTACCATTGGCCAAGCCAATGCTCAGACATTCAGCATCCTGTCTATACAGGGCGAGACCGTTCCTATCAAACTATATCATCCACCTGCAATCGAAAAGTTATTGATTATATCATCAAAAGACACTATAACGCTCAATAACTTTTGGAGTTTAGATACGGCTACGGTGCAAAGCAAAGTATTCTTAAAAATTGTTTATGCAGTGCGGGTAGGCTCAAATAATGGAAGTGAAAACCAGTTATGGTTACTTGTAGATAGTGGCCGGGTAAAGCAGGCATTGCACATCAAATCTTTTCTTGAATCAGATTACGGACCAGATGATTACAGCTGCCTGACGGTGAACACCACTCTCGTACGTAAAAATCCAACAAATTATCAGTTAATGTTGAATTTAAAATCTGGGAAGCAAAAATCAGGAAAGAGAGTGTTTGATGTAAGTAAAATGTCTCGTTTAAACTTTACGCTCAAAAGCGGATACTTTTATAATAGCTTTACTCTCCTTAAGGGTAAATACAGTTTAAAGCCAGTGAATCACAAGACGTCTAAACAACGTTTTCTTAACCAAAAAGTACCTACCGTTAAAATTTTGGATGACAAGTATTATTTTATTAAGGGTAATTGGTACAGTAAGTACAAAGGTATATTCTATGCCATGGCTGAAATTTAACGCGGTCGTACATTCCCTTTTATCCTTATCTTGACCGCTTATTTTAAGCTACGCATTTCTCAAAGATGAAATCTTTTCTAATATCAGCCATACTGCTTTTAACGGTATACACCAGCTTTGCCCAAAAAAGCGCCACCATCACCTACGAGGTTAAATACCACGGCAAACAGGTGCCGGGCAGCACCTTGAAATTATTTATCGATGGCGACAAAGCCCACTTACAACGCGTGGCCGACCCTAATGCTAAAGAGCAATATTACCTGGATTATGCCGCCGGTCGCACGTTGCAAATACTTACACTGCAAAACAATACGCATGTTACCCAGCAAAAGGCCTTTAAAGATTACGAACAACCTGAGTTGTTGGCTGACACGGCCACTATTTTAGGTTATCCTTGTAAAAAAGCCAAGGTCATCATCCGCAGCAATACCGTTGAGGTTTGGTACACCAATGCGTTGCCACTTAAAGGCACACCAAGCATAGGCGTAACGCCCGGTCTGGGCCTGGTGCTCAAAACAGTTCGTAACGGCGAACAGGAAGTTATGGCTACTCAAATCAGTTTAAACAAGGTAAAACCGGCGGACTTAGCATGGCCTACCGTGAACAACATGGGGCCCATAGTTGACGCAGCCACCTACACGCAGCAACTCATAGAAAGCCGGTACAAAACCATCACCGTGTTTAATCAGGAACAAATTTCCTTTAATTACGATAAGCCCAACCCTGCTGCCGACCAAAACAATGTAACCTACCATTATGCTGGTGGCACGGTTATCCTCAAAAAAATAACATTGCCCGCTTACACCAACGGCACCCAATTATTTGCCGAACTGTCGCAGTATTCAAATGGTGATGCTTACGACCGCACAGGCTCCGTGTTCATGATTCCGGTAGACAAGCAGCAATCATTTTTAAATGGCTTGCAGCAAGGTGTTAAAGCTTTGCCGGTTTACCATAACAAATACCAGGGTGTGGTGGCTACCGACAGCTATTTGCCAACGCTCGAGTTGCTACGCTTTTTTACACCATTTGGCGTGGGGCAGTACAACAAGGCGTCTAACATTAAAGGTTACAACTGGGCGGATTCGGCCGTGTTTAGACAAGAGATTACCGAGCTACAGCCCCGCTTGCAAGGCGAAGTATGGATAGGCGTGTTTATTGGCAATTACGACAAAGGCGGCCATAAAGTAAGCCTGCGCCTTAAATATCATCTAGGTGATGGCAGCGAAAAACCGGCCAAAACCAAACCCTTTTTGCAGCCGTTGTTTAATACCACCAACCTGATGGAAATGGCAGGCCAGGAGTACGGCACCATGTTCGACAATGATTCGCTGACGATTACAGCCAACATACCGGCAGGTGTAAAAAACCTTCAGCTACGTTACATTACCACTGGCCACGGCGGTTGGGGCGGCGGCGACGAGTTTAACCAAAAATTGAACGAGATTTTTGTTGACGGCCAGCGTGTTTATCATTTCATCCCCTGGCGTACCGAATGCGGTACTTACCGCTTGCTTAATCCTTCATCAGGCAACTTCGGCAATGGCTTGTCATCGAGTGATTTAAGCCGATCTAATTGGTGCCCCGGTAGCCTTACACCGCCAGTATACATCCCCCTGCCCGACCTTAAACCCGGCTTGCACATCTTCAAAGTAGCCATCCCGTTAGGTCAGCGCGAGGGCACGGCCTTTAGTGCGTGGAATGTTTCGGGATGTTTGATAGGTGTGATGGAGTAAAATTAAAAATACGGAGACACAGATAATATCAAGGACTGTCAATTCGATAAGATGCCTATTTGAGAGGCTATTATTAGAAAATCGTAGTTAAATACGATATGTTATGTTTCTAAATAATAATCTAATTTAGTAGCTATAAAATCAGCAAATGCCATTTAAAGATTTCATCAATGAAGGATTGAAACACAGTGCGATAGTTACCATTGCCACTTATGTTTTCTTTATAGTTTCCCGTATTTATCATTTAGCAGTTAGTAGTCTGGCATCAGGTCTGCTCACTTTGTCAATGGCCGTCTTTGTCGGCTTCATTATAGGTAAGGCATTTTTAGCAGTTAAAGCTGCTTTTAATAAGTAATAAAACAACAAAGCTGCGCCTTGCAGCGCAGCTTTTCCTCAAGTATAAAAACAGCCGCGCTTGCTATGGAAACAGCGCGGACGTTTTAAAAGGTCTTAGATGTAATCACGGGTCTATAGCGCCTTCGAGTAGGTTAATCTTTTCGATGTAGCGCAGACAGTTGTGAATATACACGTGTCCGGGCTTTGACGGCTCAACCCCCAAATCCTCGATAATCCGCGAGTTGTCAAAACGTTGTCCTAATTCGGCAAACTCCAGGTAAGGGTCTAAACCGGCAAACAGGATACGCAGGTTGCTTAAATCTTCAAATTCGTATTGCAGGTGTTCCAAATATTCAAAATGCTCGTAAAGCTCGTGCCCAACCGGCAATTTACCTTTTGCCCATAATTTTAACGAGTTGAGCATATGCTTGCCAATAAACCGGTGCGGCAACATATCATTAAAGTAATTGTCAAACACGCGTGCAATTTGCAGAGGCGATGTACAGGCATCGTTACCTGCCGAAATATGGTAAACGTTGTAGTTGCGTTTGGCAAACAGCAGTTTAGTCATCACATCGGCCACAAAGTCTACCGGTACCATGTCCAGCGAGGCATATTGCTCGGCAGGTACAAGGCGCAGCTTGTTCATGGTAGCCAATGCCCACAAAATTACCGGCGACCGTGGCTCAACACCACGGCTGTCGCCCATAATAATAGATGGGCGAACCACCAGAATCTTGTCCTCGGGCAAATGCTTTTTAAGCAGCAATTCGCCCTGCATTTTGGTGTAGGTATACTTTACAAGGTGGTTTGCCTTTAAATTTGGCGTTTCGTTTTCGGTTACCAAACGGTGTTTCACGTCCCGACCGCAAATGGTTGCCGTACCTACGTACATAAAAGTATCAAGTTTAGGCAATTGCTTAGCCCAGAGTAATATTTTAGTTAAACCGCCAATGTTGGCTTTCTCTACCAAATCATCTTTTACTTTAGCAAAAGAAGTATTGGCAGCAGAGTGGATAATGTTGGTAACGCCCGCCAGTTGCTCGTTACCGATGAGTTGCTGAGTAAGTTCGTCGTCAAAAAGATCGCCGAGTACAGGGATAACTTTTTGCTGGTCAAAGTCGTCGTTGTGCAGGCTGAAGATGTTGCTCAACCTGGCTTGAGCGCTACCGGTTGATACCGCACGGATGAGGCAGTAAATCTTACTAATCTCGGTCCGTTTGGAAAGGTTAACGAGCACCTCGCCGCCTACCAATCCGGTTGCTCCTGTTAAAAATACTTCCATATAGTTCAAATTTTATGATGAGGCTAATCCAGTAGTTCGAGGCCCATAATGCCGAGTATGATAAATGATACCGACACAATTTTGGCCACCGAAACATTTTCTTTGAAGAACAACATGCCAATGATGGCAATAAGCGCAGTGCCCGCTGATGCCCAAATACCGTAAGCAATGCTTACTTCCATTTTTTCGAGCACAAAAACCAACGCTGCCAGACTTAACCCATAAAAAACAAACACTAAAACGGACGGAACGACTTTAGTGAAACCTTCGGCATATTTCATGCAGATGGTGCCCGCCACCTCAAAAACAATACCTGCTGCCAGATAAGCCCACTTCATTCCAATCAATTGTTTGTGTATACAGATGTGTTGTCTTGCCGGTAAAAAGCTTTATGTTTTTACCGCATATACAAAGATGAACGCGGACGATTAGCACCGCCTTAAAACAAGATTAAAAGAAGCTTAGAAATTACAACGGGAATGTTACAATGACCTGGTTGGTATTAGCATCAACAATATGGAAGGCAATATTTGCCTGATGATACTCAATCACCCTTTTTACAATACTTAAGCCAATGCCGCTGCCCGACCGGTTTTGGGTGTTATTGCCGCGGTAAAACGCACTGAACAGCAAATCGGTATCTATGACGTTTGGCACCGGACCGGTGTTAGTAATGATAACCTGTATACTATTAGTTTTTTGCCTGATGCAGCAATCAACTACGCCATTATCTGAATATAAAAAGGCATTTTTAATGAGGTTGACCATCACTATTTTGAGTAGTACTTCGTCTGCTTTAACCTCAATATCTGTTTCTTTTCCAGTATTATTTTCGATATCAAACTTCAGTTTCAGGTCGGGATAAGTGGCCGACAGTTCGCTTGCGGCACCGAATACAACTTCATCCAGCCTAACCAACGAAAACATGAGCGAGTTACGCCGGTTGTTGACCTCCGCAAAAGCAATGAGCGATGAAATAATTTCTGATAACTTAAACGCATCTTCGGCTACGCTAATCATGTAAGCCCGGGTAACTTCGTCCAGCTTACTGCTATGCAGCATATTTTCGGTCTGGGCGGCAATGCGGGCTACGGGTGTCCGCAATTCGTGCGAAGCATTTGAGGTGAAATCGCGCTGCCGGGCATAGGCCTGGTCAATGCGGTCCATCATTTGGTTAAATGAGTTGGCCAGCGCGTTAATTTCGTCTTCGCGACGGGCTTTTGGCAGCCTTATGGTCAATTCATTCTCCGCAATCTCCTGTATTTGCTGACGGAAGACATCTAGCGGCTCCAGACTTTTTTTACTTACGCTGAACGACAGCAGCCCTACCAGTAAAATACCACTGGCAAATGCCCCCAATAAAAGATATTTCAGAAACACCAGTTTGCGGTTACCATAAGTATCTGTTGCAGAAATGAGCACGTAATAATCTTTACCATCCGATGGGTAATACATACCCAACACGTCAAACTCGCGTACGTTTCTTAACACACGACCCTCTTTTTTTATTTCGCTCAATTCGGCCGGGCTCCAGTGCACATCGGCCTTGTCGCTGCTGCTGTAAATCAGCTTCATGCGTTCATCAAAAACCTGCGTTTTTTCGCGGTACAAGCGGGTGATGCTGTTCTGGTCAACTTTTTTTTGCTGGTCGGGCGTTACCTCACGTACATCTAACAACAGCCGGGCGGTAGTTTCGGCCTTTTCCGCCAGTCTGTCCACAAACTCTTCCTGTCTGAAGTCTGAAAACAGATAATAAACCGTTAGCAACACCACCGCCAGCACTGCTGAAAATAGACAGCTGAAGACAATTGAAAAGCGCTGTTTTAAATTCATGGCAGGCTTATTTAAGGTAATAGCCAAAACCTGCCCGGGTCTGAATCATGGGGCGCTCAAAGCCCTTGTCCACCTTATTGCGTAAATAGTTAATGTACACCTCGATGGTGTTGGTACCGGTCTCGAAATTGATATCCCACACTTTGCTGGCAATAGTTTGTTTAGATACTGTACGCCCCTGCGCCGAAGCCAAAAGTTCGAGCAATTTATACTCCTTAGGCGTTAAAGTAATTTCCTTACCACCGCGCGTTACCTTTTGGTCGGCCGTGTTAATAACCAAATCTTCTATTTGAAAAATGTGTTTTTCTCCAATAACCGAGTGTGCGCTACGGCGTAGCAAAGCGTTTACACGCGCCATCAGTTCTTCGAGATGAAAAGGTTTTACCAGGTAGTCATCGGCGCCAAATTCCAGTGCAGTTACTTTATCATCCACCGCGCTGTAAGCCGTCAGCATCAATATGGGGATGGCACGGTTACTTTGCCTTACACGTTTACAAACCTCTAAACCGTTAAGACCGGGCACGTTGACGTCCAGGATATATAAATCGTATTGCTCCAACTCAATTTGCTTAAAAAACAGGAGGCCGTCGTAAACCTGGTCGCAAGCAAACTCACGGTTAATGAAAAACTGGCGCAGTTCGGCGCCCATTTTATAGTCATCTTCCAATATCAGTATCTTCGGCATATGCGTTGGTTTGTTTCCGTAATTTAGTTAATTATTGGTTTTTACGCGTTTAGTTTCCTCTTCGGCTCCGCTGGTATGGCTGGTGGCAGCTTTTATTTGCTGGTTACCGAGGTTATACGTAAAAGCTAAGATAATATTTCTGGTGTTACTGTATTGTTTAAGCCGTAAATCAATATCCTGGTAGTTGATGCGCCCCAAGGTTCGGTCGCCAAAAAACAAATCGGTAACGCTAAGACTCAATTTAGCACGATTACTCATCAGCTTTTTGGCAATGCCTAAATCAACACTACTGTTGCGGCCTGCTTTAATAAATTCGTACTGGCTGGGGGTAGCATAGTAGGCGCTTACCTGCCCTGTCCAGGTGGCACTTATGCGTACATCAGTTTGAGCAAAAAACACATGCCCCCATTTCTGGGCCTCAAAATATCCGTGATTATAAAAAGCACTGTACTGTTGCAAGGCCGTAATAATGCCGCCGTAACCATCAATCACCTTACCTGCTTTGATAGGGAAGTTTAGCTGGAAGGATATATTCTGCGCCTCGGCTAAGTTATCTGCCACGCTAAAGCTTACTAGGCGGGCTTTGCCGTTAGCATCAACCACTGTTTTTTGTTGCGGCGCGTAATCAACAATCACGTTGTGGATACGGTCGTATGCAACAGACAATACAGGCAAACCGGTGTAGGTAAAGCTCAATTTTGCCGATTGGGTAATTTGCGGCCGCAACAAAGGGTTACCCTTAGTGTAAGTGAGCGGGTCGAGATATACCTCAAAAGGGTTTTGCTGCTGGTAACTTGGCCGCCCGATACGTTTGGAAAACTGACCTGTAATGGCCAATACGCTGTCTAACCTCCGCGTAAGCAGTACATCCGGAAACAGCTTGATAAAATTGCGCGATAGCAACTTTTGTCCGTGCGAGGTACCATCAGCAACGGTTTGCTCGGCACGTAAGCCGGCCTGCAAATCCCATTTACCCATGGTGCTGTAAAAGTTGCCATAAGCAGCGTTGATGTTTTCGCGGTAGATGAAATGATTGGTTCTACCAGCATCCCGAACCTCGTTTTGCTCAAACAACAGGTTGTTGTCAATCTTCGCCAGGCTGGTTTTTAAACCGGTTTCAAACCTCATGGTTTTGCTTATGGGCTGGACATAATCAGCCTTAAGCGTTGCAAAATTCACCGGGTTGTTAATGCTTTGAAAGGTATGCAGCACGTTTCCGGTTTGCGGGTAAACCAAAATGTGGCTAACGTTTTTTAGGAGGTAGTGGGCTGCATCAGCATCCACAGCCAGTGTCTGCCCTTCTTTGGCAAACTTGCGCCGCCAGTTTAAATTTAAAGACAGGTTGTTATTGACAGTATTTTGCCTGTTACTACTGGTGAAGGCATCTAACAAAGTCCCGTTGGTTAGATTGGTCTGGGTAGACGTATTTTGATAATGGCCATTGCCGTTTCGGTTGAATCCATTTATTACTAAACCAAAGGTGTTCAGGCTGTCGGCCTGGTAATCGGCACCGGCATGGTAGGTATGCACATCATAAGCCGAAGGGTTATAATTGCGCTGGTCGTAAAAACTATTATCATGTTTACGCTCGATGAGATTAACTTCAAACTGCGTGCGGTACAAATAATTGTAGCTGCCAAATATATTGAAATTACCCTCGCGATGATTGATAGACAGCGACGGATTGTAACGCTGATAAAGCTTGTGGCCCTGCTTCACCTCATGCAGTACATAAGGATCGGCTCCTGTGGCAAAACCAACAGTAGCGTTAGTGCCGGCTGCCTGCCGGTGTTTTAAAATAATGTTGACGATGGCATCTCCTTCGGCATCATAAGCAGCTGATGGGTTGGTGATAACTTCAATACGGTCAATAGCATTGGCCGGGGTTGCTCGCAATAGTGCGTTCATATCCTGGTATTGTGATAAGCGTCCGTCTACCATAATCACCAATTTGTTTTTACCGGTAAGTGTTACCCGGTCGCTCAATACCCTCATGCCCGGTACGCGCCTTAATATGTCGGCTGCGGTTTGCCCGGCAGCCAGTACACTGCTTTGCACGTTAACAATCATTTTATCAGCACGCTGCTCTAAAAACGGCTTACGGCCCCGGACTACAACATCGGCTAATTGCCTCAAATCGGGTACAAGTTGCAAATCAGGCAGCATGACGTCCTCATTTTTGTAACCGATAATTGCAGATTTTCCCTGTCTGAATCCAATGGCCGAGGCCATTGTGTGATACTTGCCCGCCGCCATCCGCGCAAATTGATAACGGCCATCACCGTCAGTCTGCATCGATTGCAAAACAGAATCTTGTCCGTTAAACAAACTCACCGTAGCAGCTACGATAGGCTGTTGTTTTTCGTCAACCACACGTCCCGCAATTGTTTGCCCTACTACTATACCACACCAGCCCATGGCTATCAAAAAAAACAAAAACAGCTTCATCAATCAGGTCTACCGGCCTGCCGGAAAAATAAATCAGGTGAGTAAAGGTATACCGGCCCGGCTAAATTTTAAAAGCAGCCGATTATTTCTAAGGATATTATAATGTTACAAAAGCACTACAAGCGTAATATTGCGTTATCATAATCAAAAGATAAAACTGCCGTATGCTGCCGTCTATTTGCTGTCTATGAATATTTAATATTCCCAATAAACAATAACCTCATCAGTGGCGTTAAAAATCCATCGCTTATTGTGCTGTTTTGATGCAACATTATCCAAAGAAAAACAAACACTTATTATAATATTAACAAGCAATTTTAGAACTTTCAGCCCAGTTACAACCAAAACTAAATTCACTGTTCCGACCTATATATGCTAACCAATAGTTTACTTAAAGGCGAGTCGAAGCCCGAACTTATACGAGACGAAACCTTGGCCGACCTGTACAGGGCATCGGCTGCTCAATTTAAGGACAAGACCGCGCTAATTTTCGGTCCGCAAAAGTTAAGCTACACTGAACTCGACCGGTGGAGCGATGCCGTGGCCGCTTACATAGCCTCGCAGGGCATTGGCCGTGGCCAGTCCATCGGTGTTTGGTTTCCGCGCAGCCTGGAGCTTCCGGTGCTTATTTTAGGCATTGCCAAATCGGGGGCTGCCTATGTGCCGCTTGACAAAGAAATGCCCGAAGAACGCCTGCAAACGGTAATGGCCGAAGTCGGCGCTGCTGCTTGTTTTACGCGAGCTGAACCAGTATTAAACTGCCCTTTGCTACGCATGCCCGCACAACCAAGTGCAGAAGAAACCATCACTCCTCCTGCCGGCCCAACGGCCAATGACCGGGCCTATGTACTTTACACCTCGGGCAGTACCGGCAGGCCAAAAGGGATTCCTATTTTGCACCGTAATATCTGTCACCTCATCCGCTCTGAACAGGCGGTGATAGGCATCAGGCCTGAGGATAAAGTTTACCAGGGCTTTTCGGTGTCGTTTGATATGTGGTGTGAGGAAACCTGGATTAGTCTTTTTGCCGGGGCTACCATTTGCGTGGCTGATGCCGTTACCGCAAAATCGGTAGACGAACTGAGCGATGTTTTGCGCCGTGAGCAGATAACTATATTACACGCCGTACCAAGCTTACTGGCCGTAATTGATGATGACATACC
>CAXYKR010000244.1:0-19552 GCA_964277815.1 uncultured Mucilaginibacter sp.
TAATAAAGTTAGGGATATACTCAATCGGGCCCGGACGATAAAGGGCATTCATGGCAATCAAATCCTCAAACCTGTCAGGCTTTAAATCTCGCAGGTACATTTGCATACCGTCACTTTCAAACTGGAATGTACCGTTGGTATCGCCGCGCTGGTACAGTTCGTAGGTTTTCTGGTCGTCGAGCGGTATGTAATCTATATCGATTTCAACATCGTGGTTTTGTTTGATGAGGCGCAGGGCATCCTTAATAATAGTTAAGGTTTTTAAACCCAAAAAGTCCATCTTAATTACGCCGGCATCCTCAATTACACGGCCGTCATATTGGGTAACCAACAGGTCCGAGTCTTTTGCCGTAGCTACCGGCACAATGTTGGTTAAGTCATCAGGCGCAATAATAATACCTGCAGCGTGTACGCCGGTGTTACGTACCGAGCCTTCCAGTTTTTCGGCTTCGCGCAGTACAGTTGCTTTTAAATCGGTACCATTTTTAATGGCCTGCAGTTCGGGCACCTGTTCTATCGCGCCTTTAAGCGTAATACCCAAGGTATCGGGTACCAGCTTTTTCATGGCATTTACCTCACTTAAAGGCATATCCAGCACCCGGCCCACGTCCTGAATACTGGTACGGGCCGCCATCGAACCATAGGTAATAATCTGCGCTACCTGGTTTTTACCATATTTTTCAACCACGTAATCAATAACCCGCTGGCGGCCGGAGTCGTCAAAGTCGGTATCAATATCGGGCATCGATTTACGGTCGGGGTTCAGGAACCTCTCGAAAAGCAGGTTGTACTTAATCGGGTCGATATTGGTAATACCTATACAATAAGCTACCGCCGAACCTGCCGCCGAACCACGACCCGGACCGATAAACACCCCCATGTTACGCCCCTCCTTAATAAAGTCGGCCACGATAAGAAAGTAACCGGCAAAACCCATGGTTTTGATGGTGAAGAGCTCAAAGTTGATACGCTCTTCTACGTCGGGTGTAATTTCTTTGTAGCGCTCGCGGGCGCCGGTGTAGGTTAAGTGTTTGAGGTATTCCCACTGGTTTAGTACGTCGGCATCCTCACCACCTTGGTGTATCTGAAACTCGGCCGGTATCGGGAAGTTGGGCAGCATGATATCGCGCTTCAGCTTCAGCACGTCTACCTTATCTACAATCTCATTAGTATTATCTAACGATTCGGGCAGGTCATGAAACAGTTGCCCCATCTCCGCCTGCGTTTTAAAGTAAAACTGGTCGTTCGGGAAACCAAAACGGTAGCCCTTGCCGCCTTCATCATCGGTAGCAATGGGCGTGCTCTGCATATCGCCTGTATTTACACACAATAAAATATCGTGTGCGTTGGCATCCTGCTGGTCAACGTAATGCGAGTCGTTAGAGCATATAATTTTTACCTGGTGCTTTTTGGCAAACTTAAGCAGGGTATTGTTGATGATTTCCTGCTCGGGTATCTCGTGGCGCTGCAGCTCGATGTAATAATCTTCGCCAAATAAATCGAGCCACCACTTAAATTCTTTCTCTGCCTCGTCTTCGCCATTTTTTAAAATAGCCTGCGGCACCGATGCACCTATACAGCAGGTTGTAGCAATAAGGCCTTTATGATGTTTTAAAATCAGTTCTTTATCAATACGGGGCCATTTGCTGTACAAGCCCTCCATATAACCCAGCGAGCATAGCTTGATGAGGTTACGGTAGCCTTCGGCATTTTTAGCCAAAAACAACTGATGATGCCTAACGTCTTTTTTCTCTTTAGTAAACTGCTTTTTGTGGCGGTCTTCTACTACGTAAAACTCACAGCCAACAATAGGCTTTACCCCGTGCTTTGCAGCCTCAGCCACAAACTTAAACACCCCGAACATATTACCATGGTCGGTAATGGCCAGGGCTTTCATGCCATCGGCAGCTGCCTTTTTATACAGCTTGGAGATGTCGGCGGCGCCGTCTAATAATGAAAACTGGGTATGTACGTGTAAATGAGAAAAATCGGGCATAACTAATCCTTTGCAGCTTTACAAAGATACGAAAAACGGCCCCGGCGGGCTTAATTTGGCAGTAAATAATTACTGACAAAAAACGTAACTTTTCAACAAAACGGCCATTTTAACAAACCTTTTTAAGCCGTATCAGTTTCTTATTGCAAACGACGCCTACCACTTTTAGGAGAGTCGGAGGCACAGTGTTTGCACCAGCTTAAGCACTGCATCATCTACATCACGAAAACTCACATAAATTGGAAAAATTTGGACGTATAGCTTTAAAAACCATACTTTGGATAGTTGCGAGTGTCATTTTTTTGGTGTTGCTTGTATTTGTTTTGATACAGGTACCAGCCGTACAGCAATTTGCCAAAAACAAAGCCGTTAACTTTCTGGAAGGAAAAATACACACCAAAGTTGAAATTGGCCATATTACACTGGGCCTGCCTAAGCTGTTGGTATTAGAAGACGTTTACTTTGAAGACCAAAAACGCGACACCCTGATTGCTGGCGATAAACTGAAGGTAGACATCAGCCTGCTGAAACTGCTCGACAAAAAAGTAGAGATTAACGAAATTAACCTGCAGGGCATTACGGCCAAGATAAACCGCGGCCCCGACAGTACCTTTAACTTCGACTATATTATCAAGGCGTTTGCCGGCGAGCAAAAGAAAGAGCCTAAGCCTCAGGATACAACCTCGACGATGAAATTTTCGATAGATAAGGTGATTCTGGACCGCATTAACTTAGCTTATAAGGATGCAACTACCGGTAACGATGTGCGTTTCTGGCTCGGTCATTTTGATACCCGTATCAAAACGTTTGACCTGGACAGCATGCGCTTTGCCATTCCTAAAATCACTATATCGGATGTTAATACCCGCATCATTCAAACACCAAAAGGTTCGAGCATTGCTCAAACCAATGCCGTAGATACGGCTACCACCCCGCTTAATCTGAAACTGGATTTAGGCACTATTGATTTGGCGAAAATTAAAGTAGACTACCGCACCAACGAAATGTCGACCGTAACCACGCTGGGCAAACTGCTGGTAGAAATGGATAAAATAGACCTGAAAAACCAGCGGATAGGCGTCAAAAGCTTCACCCTGAACGATACCAAGGCTCATTTACGACTGGCCAAACCACAATCTGTAGTTGAAGCGGTGCAAAAAGGCGCCAAAAAGCTCGACACCCTGGTTACGGCACCGAAAAGTACCATGCCATGGCGGGCCAATATCAGCCAAATCAGCTTATCTAATAATGACATAAGGTTTGATAACGATGCCACGCCTCCACTGCGCCGGGGCATCGATTTTAACCACATGGATATTAAAAACCTAAATACTGATATTACCAATCTTAATTATACCACCGATACTATATCGGGCAAGGTAAACCAGTTTACGTTTAGCGATAAAAGCGGGTTTAACTTAAAAGATTTTCGTACCGAGTTTATGTACGGGCCTAAAAGCGCTTACCTTAAAGATTTATACGTAGCTACGCCGCAAACTATTTTACAGCGTAATTTAGAGGTATCATACCCAAGCATCGAGAGCCTGAGTAAAGACATTAGCCAGCTAAGTATCAATGCCAATCTAGATGGTAGTCGTCTGGCCCTGCGTGACGTATTATTGCTGATGCCTACCATGGCCGGCATGGAACCGTTTAAAAGCACGCCGAATGCCGTATTGCGCATCAATGGCCGGGTAATGGGTAAGGTGAATGACTTACGCATCCCCAATTTTGAGCTGTCCGGTCTGTCCAACACCCACATCAAAACTTCGGGTATTGTACGGGGCATGCCTGATATTAATAAGGCTTACTTTGATGTAAACGTGGCCGACTTTACTACCACCCGTAACGACATTTATCGGCTGGCCCCGCGCGGAACGATTCCGCCAACGGTGAGCATACCCGAACGAATGAGTTTACAGGGTAAGCTTAAAGGCAGCATAGCCAATCTGGCTACGCAGATGAACCTGCGCTCGAGCTATGGCAACCTGAATTTAATCGCCAATGTTAAAAATGCCAACAACATTAATAAAATAGTTTACTCGGCCAAGGTAAAAGCCAATAACCTGAATGCGGGTGCGCTTATTAAACAACCGCAGACCGTTGGCCGCTTAACGCTTACCTCTAACATTGAAGGCTCGGGCGCCGACCCTAAGCACCTGAATGTGAAGTTTGATGCCAACGTAACAAGTGCACAAATACAGGGCTATACCTACCGCAACCTGGTAGCCAAAGGCAGCGCCCGCAACGGGAGCTACGTAGCCAATGCCCGTATGCGCGACCCTAATATTAACTTCAGCCTGGATGCGGTAGCTAACCTGAATAAGAAATATCCGTCAGTAAAAGCTACGGCAATGATTGACAGCATCAACCTGCAAAAACTCGGATTTGTGAAGGACGATATGCGCTTTCATGGCAAGATAGTAGCCGATTTGCCTACTGCCGACCCTGATTATTTAAACGGCAGCGTGTTGCTTACCGATATGCAGGTTGTAAATAAAGGACAGCGCATTCAGTTGGATACCGTTAGCCTGAAATCAATAGCCAATGCCGACAGCAGCAGCCTGCGTTTAACGACCCCGTTTTTAAGTGCGTACCTGGGTGGTAAGTATAAATTAACCCAAATAGGCACTGCCCTGCAGGATAATATCAACCAGTACTTCAATACGGCACTGGCTGCTGCTCCTGCCGTTCAGCGTAAAGCGGCGAAAGCACCGCCTTATTCTCCGCAGCAATTTAACTTCGACCTGCGTGTCGTTAAAACGCCGCTTGTGACACAATTTGTGCCCGACTTAAAGCAGCTTGACCCGGTATTAATTAACGGTAGATTTGACAGTCAGAGTGGTTTGCTGTTAGTTAACGGCTCTATGCCGCGTATTGTGTATGGTACTAACGTTATCAGCAATGGCAAACTCAACATCAATACCAACAATGCGCTTAATTATAGCCTAACATTTGACCAAATACAGGTAGGCTCAAGCCTGAAACTGCTCTATCCGAGTTTAACTGGTAATGCTCAAAACGACAAGCTTAACTTAAGCCTGCAGGTGCGCGATGCGGCCAAAAAAGAGCGCTACCGCATTGCAGGTATATTTAGCGTGCTGCCAAACGAATACCAGTTTAGCTTTTTGCAAAACGGACTGTTGCTCGATTACATGGCTTGGGCGGTTAACCCCAACAACGCCTTGCAGTTTGGCAGCAAAGGCATCCTTGCCCGCGACTTTGCTATTACCAACAACAACCAGGTGTTAAGTATCAACAGTAACCCGCAGCAACTTAACGCGCCACTAACGGTACAGTTCAACAATTTCCGGATTGAAACGCTTACCCGTTTGGCTCAGCAAGATACGTTACTGGTGGGTGGTACTATTAACGGCAGCGCTGTAGCCAGCAACTTACAGGCCTCGCCCGTTTTTGTGGCCGATATGAACGTGGGCAACTTTAGCTTTAGAGGTGATACGGTAGGCAATGTTGCCATTAAAGTGAATAACCAGACTGCCAATGCTTATGCAGCAAATGTGAGCATTACCGGCAAAGGCAATCAGGTTGATTTAAAAGGCTTATACTACACAGGCGGTCCTAATCCCGGCAGCATGGACATGAACCTGGACATTGTTAACCTGAGCATGAAAAGCATTGAAGGCTTTAGCTTTGGCAACATCCGGCGGGCAAGCGGTAACATCACCGGCGGTCTGAAAATTACCGGCACTACAAGTGCGCCTAACGTACGCGGCGATATTAAATTTAACCGCGTTGGTTTCAACGTATCGATGTTGAACTCGTACTTTACCATGCCTAATGAAAGCATCAGCTTTAACAACGAGGGTATACGCTTTAACGATTTTACTTTGGTTGACTCGACCGGAAACAAAGCGGTGATAACTGGCGCCGTTTACACTAAAACGTATACAGATTTTAGCTTTGGCCTGGACTTACGGACAGACAACTTCAGAGCGGTTAACTCTACCCGTGCCGATAACAAGCTTTTTTATGGCCAGTTGTATTTAGACAGCCGGGTTAAAATTCGTGGTGACATGAGCAAACCAATTGTGGATGCTACCATTACCGTGAACGATAAAACCGACATGACGTTTGTGTTGCCGACTACCGACCCAGGCATTGAAGACCGCAAAGGTGTAGTAGAATTTGTGAGTAAAGAGCCTAACCTGGACTCGATACTGGTTGCCAAACGGCTTGACTCTTTGCGTAAATCTGAGGTTACCGGATTGGATTTAAATGCCACATTAAGGGTAAGCAAGAACGCCAATTTCAACATTGTTATTGACGACCGCAACGGTGACGTGGTTCACATTAAAGGTGATGCCCAGTTGAGTGCAGGTATTGACCCAAGCGGCAAAATCAACTTAACAGGTACGTACGTAGTTGACCAGGGCTCGTACCAGTTATCTTATGGTCCGGTGAGCCGTTTGTTCAGGTTTAAACGCGGCAGCAGTATTGTTTGGAATGGTGACCCGACAAATGCCACCGTTGACCTGACCGCTGTTTATGTAGCTAATGTGCCTCCGATTGATTTGGTTGAGGATTACTCGAGCGGTACAGATGCGGCAAGTACCGTTTACAAGCAACGCCTTCCGTTTAATGTAAACCTGAACATGAAGGATCAGTTGCTTACGCCTAAAATAAGCTTTGACATTGTTTTACCGGATAGCAACTACACCGTACCGCAAACCGTGGTTGATGCAGTAAATACCCGCCTAACGCAAATCAGGCGCGACCCTAATGAGATGAACAAACAGGTGTTGGGCGTGCTGGTACTGGGCCATTTTGTGGGCGATAATCCTTTTGAAAGTCAGGGCGGCAGCGGAGGCATACAGGGTACCATCCGTAACAGCGTGAGCAGTTTACTCTCAAGCCAGTTAAATAAGTTGGCCGGCAACATGATTGCAGGCTTCGACTTAAACTTCGACTTACAATCGGGTCAGGACTACTCTACCGGGGTAGAGCAAAACCGAACGGATTTGAATGTGGGCTTGTCTAAACGTTTCCTGAACGACCGGTTGACGGTTACCGTGGGCAACAACTTCCAGTTAGAGGGCCGGCAACAGCCGGGGCAACGTTCAAGCACCATTGCGGGTAACGTATCGGTAAATTACCGGCTTACTAAAGATGGCCGCTATATGCTGCGGGCCTACCGCCGCGACCAGTACATGGTTATACAGGGCCAGGTGATTGAAACCGGTGTGGGCTTTACCCTTAACGTGGATTACAACCGCTTTAAAGAGATTTTCTCTAAAAACAGTCGGGAAGAAAAAGCTGCACTGCGACAAAAGAAACGCGAAGAAAAAGAGCAGAAAGAAAAACAAGAACAAAAAGAAAAAGAATTACAGCCTGCCGACGAACCGAAGCAGACCGCTGATTCGACCAGAAAAAACAATGACTAAAAACTTAGCCTATTCATTAATCATCCTGGCTTTATTTGCGAGTGCCTGCAGCACCACCAAAGATTTGCCTGCTGGTCAGAAGCTGTATACCGGTGCCGAGATACAGTTTACGGATAAAGATTTGCCCAAAAGCGAAAAGAGCATTTTAAAAAGTGACCTGCAGGGCTTATTGCGCCCGCAACCTAACAGCAAAATTGGCCCTTTCCGTTTTAAACTATATGTATACCAAAAAACACGCACTACTAAAACAAAAGGACTAAAACACTGGCTCAATACTAAATTTGGTGAGCCACCGGTTTTGGCGAGTACGGTTGACCTGACACAGAACAGCAGTATTTTGCAAAACAGGTTACAAAACCGCAGCTATTTCCAGGCACAGGTAAGTGGTGATACCGTTAGCAAAAACCGGACGGCCAAAGCGGTTTACACCGTAAGCGCAGGCCCTTCTTACCATTACCGCAATATCAACTTCCCGACCGGCAGTACACCGCTGGATACGGCCCTGGCAGCAACCGCGGCCGAAACTATTTTAAAAAAGGGCGACCAGTATAATCTGGATAATATCAAAGCCGAACGTTTACGCATTGATGCGAGGCTCAAAGAAAAAGGTTTTTACTACTTTGCGCCCGAAGATTTAATTTTTAGCGCTTACGATACGACCATAGCAGGGCACCTGATTGATGCCAACATGAAAGTAAAAGATGAGGTGAGCAACCGGGCCAGGCAGCAGTATACTATTAACAAAATTTACGTTTATCCTAACTATTCGCTGCGTGATACCGCTTTAAGGCTGGACTCGGCCGAAGCCTATCGCTGGTACAACATAGTTGACCGCAGACGGCGCACGGTTAGACCGTTTGTGTTTAAAAACACCGTTTTGCTGCATCCCGGCGAACTTTACAACCGTACCGACCATAACAATTCACTCAACCGTTTTATTGAGTTGGGACCGTTTAAATTTGTAAAGAACCGTTTTGAAGACGTTTCTACTGATTCATCTAAACTAAACGTATTTTACTTTTTGACGCAATATCCGCGTAAAACGCTATCGTTTGACGCTTTGGTGCGAACCACCTCTGCCAACTATAATGGTACGCAGTTAAATATCAACTGGCGTCACCGCAACGCGTTTAAAGGTGCCGAAGCGTTAACCGTAACGTTGTTTGGTAGCACCGATGGGCAAATTGCGGCAAGCAACGGTGGCTATGCGCTATCACAAGTGGGTATTCAAACTACGCTGTCGTGGCCGCGCTTTATAAGTCCGTTTAATTTTAAGGCCGATAATGCCTTTATCCCACGTACCAATGCAAGTTTAGGCTATTCAATCATTAATCGTAGTCAGCTTTATAATTTAAGCTCCTTCAACGGCTCGTTTGGTTACCAGTGGAGACAAAATGCGCACAAGTCTCATGAGCTGAATTTGTTGAGCGTAACTTATGTTAAACCAGCCAGCGTTAGCCAGATTTACACTGACAGTATCAGGACAACACCTAACCCGGCTTTGAAACACGTAATTGAACCGCAGTTTACCTTTGGCCCAACTTACAGCTATACCTACACCAACACTACCGAAACTTACCGGACCAATACCGTTTTTTATAACGGCCGCGTGGGTTTGTCGGGCAATTTGTTAGGCATTCTGAGCGGCGCCGATACCATAGGCGGTAAGGTAAAAACCTTGTTCGGAACGGCTTATAACCAATATGTGAAACTCGAAAACGAGTTCAGATTTTTCCACAAACTCGGCCCTAAAAGCACCGTAGCAGCCAGGCTGATTGCCAGTGCAGGTTTACCTTACGGCAACTCTACCATTTTACCTTACAGCCAGCAGTTTTTTATAGGCGGCGCTAACAGTTTACGTGGTTTCCGTGCACGCTCAATCGGCCCGGGTACTGTCAATCCGCTGGCAGCTAACCCTAATGGGTTTATAGGCGACCAATCGGGCGATATAAAGCTGGAGGCTAACTTAGAATACCGCCCTCACTTATTCAGCATTGTGTACGGAGCTATATTTTTTGATGCCGGTAACGTTTGGAATGCCAAAAGCTACGCTACCCTACCCGGCGGTACCTTCAATAAAAACTTTTACAAGCAGTTAGCTACCGACGTTGGTGCTGGTTTACGCTTTGATGCCAGCGTGCTGGTACTGCGTACCGATTTTGGTTTCCCACTATCGCGCCCTTACAACTCAGATACGGCTAAAGATAAAGTGGTATTTAACCTGGCTATCGGCTATCCATTTTAACATCAATTTTGAGTAATAAAAACGGGCTACTTGTTATCAGGCAGCCCGTTTTGTTTTGAAAGCTTTGAGTAACTTGGCGGCCCAAAACGATAAAGCCTGTTGGGCCGAATTATGACGATAAACATCCCGCTCGAAATTATTGACTTGCAAGGAGACGGCTACCACTTGCTGGTGAACGTAAAAATTTATAAAAAGAATTATAAAGTAGTGCTGGACACAGGCGCCTCAAAAACCGTGTTTGACCATCAGTTACTTTTGGAGGCCGATAAAAGAATCACGGTGCAATCTACCAACAGGCTTTCGGCTGGCTTGGGAACGCTCGACATGGAATCATACACCGCCATACTCCCTGAGTTTAAAATTGGTAAACTTAAGCTACCTGATTTCGAAGTTGCAGTGCTCGATTTGTCCAACATTAATCAGGCTTATGCGCAACTTAACCACCCGCAGGTATTGGGCGTGTTAGGCGGCGATATACTGATGCAGTACGATGCCCTGATTGACTACGGTAAACAAAGGCTTAAACTAAAAGCAAACGTTTAAGGCAGTATTAAAGGATACTGTTAGTAAAATCCATTTTTATTTTGGATTGGAAATTGCCGATGACCTTAAATATTTCTTTCAGGGTTACCCGCTCAATCTTGGTTAATCCCGATAGGTCGATATAATTGTCAGGTGAAGTTTTATCGTAGATAATCTGGGTAGCCTGCTTTTTCAAACGCATACTCATCAAAAAATAATACGATTGGGATAGCTCGTGGTACGCAGTTTCCGAAAACACATCCAACTGGCGCAAAGCTTTCATCCGTTCGCCTGTGTTTACTTCAAACACCCGGTGCTTTAGGGCGTAAACACGCACCAAATCAACAATAGGCGTCATGGCTTTTTTGATGTCAAATACCTCACGCTTGTTTTTGGTAAATGTGCGGATGGTATTAAAAAAGGTAAGCGGCGGCTCATAGTGTAATGCATTAACAGCCATGTTATGGAATAGCTTATCCATGGGCTTTTGCAGTTCTTCGTTTAAAAAGGTACGCAACTCGTCCATAATGCCGGCATCGCCATACACAAACCGGCAATCAAAAAACGTCGAAAAATTGATAACCGTTTCGGGCAGCGACTCGGCCATCCAGTTCAGGTAATTGCGTTTCCAATGCGACAGAGAGTGCGTCCATTTAGGGTTTTGCGCCATAAAGCCACCGGTGCAATAGGCTATACCGATAGAATTTAACCTACCGGATACCTGCTCGGCAAACTCCAGGAAGTAAGCCCTCACCTCTTCGCGGTGCTCGTTGGCTTTATCTTCGTAAATGATGGCGTTATCCTGGTCGGTTTTAAAGGTTTGCTCTTTACGGCCTTCACTGCCTAATACCATAAATACAAACTTGGCGGGTGGCTCGCCAACCGTTTCAATCACGCTTTCAATCACCTTTTGGGCAATGGTATCGGCTATCGTACTAATTACCTGATTGGCAATTTGCGCGTTAACCCCACGCTCCAGCAGTTGGTTAACAAAGTGCGGTACCGAATCCCATTTACGCTTCAGTTCATCATCTGACATAGCCGATTTTACCGACTGTATAAATACTAGCGGAGATTGCGCCTGTTCGCTCAGCAATTTGTTACGGCTCAAAAAGCCTACGTACTCGCCTTCTTTTTCTACTAGCAAATAACGTGTTTTAGTGCTAAACATCATCAGGATGGCCTCATAAACGTAGGCCTCAATGTTAATACTAACGATGGGATTGTCTATCACCTCGCCTACCGGGTCGGCGGCGTTGCGCTGCTGGGCAATCACTTTATCGCGAAGGGTAATATCAGTCACATACCCTTTAATCTGCTTTTGCTCATCTGTTACAAACAGGCAGCTCACTTTGTTGGTAGCCATACTGGCGGCTACCTTATAAATAGGTGTGCTTTCGGTACACTGCACAATGGGCCGATATTCTACACTTTCAATTTTACGCGAGTAAACCTGGTCGGCTGCCAGGTAACTTTCCTCAAAAGCGGCGGGGCGTTTAAAGAAATGCACAAACTCCTCGTTCTGCATCCGCTTACCAAACTCCGCAGTAAAATACAGGAAGAAGTCTTCGTAAGCTTTACAAAGCGCCCTGAAATCTTTACGATGTAAAAAATAAACCAGCGTACCCTTTTTGGCAATTACCGTACGCATAGACTGCCGCCGGTTAAGTAAAATAGACACGCCACCAAAGCAGAATCCTTCGGTATGATGCTCTATCAGCCGCTTGTTCTGTGCGCTATCGTAAAAAAAAGATTCGTATTCGCCTTTTACAATGATATCTACCCCCTTAAGCTTGGTCGACTCCTGCTGGTAAATTACCGTGTCCTTTTTGTAGCTTACCTCCTGGAGCTGGTCGGCCAGGCCTTGCAGTACTTCTAAAGGTAATTGGTTAAAAGGGACTATAGTTTGTAGATACTGTACACGCTCGTTCATAAATGCTGCGCTAATAAAACGATTAGCACCAAAATTATCAACGGAATAAATACCTGCAGCATTTTACCCGACTTTTTTTTCAGGTTTTTGATGCTGGCCTGCTCCTGCTGCGTTTCAACCAACTTGGGATTAATTTCTCCGCGCTTCATCAACTCAAAATAACAGTCGGCTGCTGCTTCAGCATCAGAGAGGGCATTGTGCTGGTTAAGCAGCGGTTTATAAAACAAATATGCATACAAATCGCCTAACAACAGGCTCTTGGGCATGGGCGTCCAGATAAGTTGCGTGGTGGCCAGCATGGTACAAAACAACGGCAAGCCGGCGAGCGGATTGTCTATCTCCGCCCGATGAAAATCGGCACTCAGGATGTGATAGTCTAATTGAATGAAATGGCCCACTACCAAAGGCTGGTACTGTTTTAAATCATCAGCCAGCATTTGCATAACCAAAGCACGCGCTTTGCCTTTAATACTTAAAATACCGGGATTAATTCCATGAATTTCCATGGCTTTGGGAGTAATCACAAAATCGGTATTCAGGATGTAATGGTCTTCGCGCTTTACTTCCTGCCCGTCGCGGGTATAAATCAGCCAGCTTATTTGCACTGCCGATGGCCAGTTATCTGTTGCCGAGTAGGGCAAATCCCAGTTAACCGGCAGGCCCGATGCCTCGGTGTCTACAAACAAAATGTAATCGTTCACTTTACAGCAGTATTTAGATTTGGCCAAAACTGCTTAAAGCTTACAATTGGTTAGTTAACGCAGCAGTTTACAGGTGCAAAATACAAATACATAACCATAAATAAGCCAAATAGTTATTCACTTATTTTAACTTATCATAAGCTTATTTTATGCAGCGAAAGCATACTTCGCTTGTAGCTGCTTGCAGGCATTTACCGCTTTAAGCTGCGTTTTAGTTACGCTATAAAATGCTGCCAATATGATAATCAATACAATAGCAAACAATGCTCCTGTTATAGCTGGCAAAAAATATTGATAGAGTTTTAACTGTATGATTAATAGGTTATATACCTGAAACAGCACACTACCAATGACCAAATAAATATTCCCCATTTTAAAGGTTAGCATTTTAGCGTAGGTTTTAAACCTTATGCTATTCATTACAGCATTACCAACAATGGCGACTAACAACAAACCACCGGTTATGCCAAATATATAGTCAGGTTCGCGAATTGCAGTAAATAACAGACCGGAGAGATAAATGAAGGCCAGCATTACCGGTATCATTTTCCAGTTGAACACCGACAGATAGTAACTTTTAAATACCAGCCAATAACGCCTTTGCAAGGCCGAGCGCATACCATCTTCAAACACGCTAAAACCCATTACGCCGAATGTTGCATGCGTTAAAGTAATAGCTTGATGCAGATTAATGCTCTTGTCAGCAGCCATTAAATCCTCTACTTGGCAAGCCACATGGTCAGTAATTTCCATTTGCAGGTCGGGCTCCGTAAAGCCACGCTTAGAGATATAATCTCTGATTTGCTGCAAATCTGCTTTGGAAAGTGTCATGATACTACCGACACATTTAAATCTTCCTGAAAAAGCCTGATAGCGCTCAGGCTGTAAACAGTATACACTACCGCTGCTAAAGCCAATACCGAAGTATGTATATTGTTAAAAACCATATAGTTTACGCCAGTAACTAATTGCGGAACAAACATCAGGCAATTAAATAAACCAAACCCTAAGGTACCGATGTACTCGGCAGCATTTTCTTTAATAGATGCTTTATACCTTTTGCTCCATCGGTTTCTCGGCGCTATTCGGCACCACATGATAAAAGGCGTAATTACTGTACCTATTAAAACCAGCATCATCACTTTGCGCGGCAAATGGTCGACTGCGTAATAAAATGAACCAGAAGCTAACAGCGTAAATACAATCAGCGGGAAACGGAAATAACCTTTCATAAAACTCCAAAGCTTACGTCTTAATTGCGACTGTATTTTCTTCTGCCTTAATACTTCCAGCTCTTGCAATTTCTCCCAACCGCCAAATTCTTTTTTGATGATGTCGGCAGCAATTTCATAAGGCAACTTTTCGCTGGTTTGGTTATGCTCAATCGAGGTCAGGATGTGGTCATAAAGCTCATCAAAGGTTTCTTTGAATTTTAGATTATGCCAAAGCACTTCCCGTATGCTCTCCTGCTGCGCCTGCGTAACTATCATTTGGCTTGAGGGTTAAGGTTTAATAATAATTGCAACTGTTCAATAAACGATTGAGCTTCCTGTAACTTAGCAGACACTTCCTGTCCGCCTTGGCGGGTTAAACGGTAGTATTTACGCACCCGGTTATCTACCACCTCATTAAACGTTTCCAATAAACCTTCAGCTTCCAACTTGTGCAAAGCCGGGTACAGGGCGCCCTCCGTAAGTTTGATTTCGCCAGTGGTTAGTTCTTTAACCTTTTGCGTTATCTCATAACCATACATCTGCTTGTTATCATCCAAAAGCTTCAGGATGATAGTTTGCAATGTTCCTTTTAACAGCGGGCTGGTACTCATGCCACAAATATATAACAAATCTATATACCTAATAAAATTATGCATTAATAAAAAGAACAAAAAAAGCCCTACCAAACCGGCAGGGCTCATCTACTATACAGTTAACTAATTACGCGTCGATGCGGGCGTACTTAGCATTCTTTTCAATAAACTCACGGCGTGGAGCTACTTCATCACCCATCAACATAGAGAAGGTATGGTCGCACTCGGCAGCATTTTCGATGCTGGCCTGGCGTAACGTACGGGTAGCCGGGTTCATGGTGGTTTCCCACAATTGCTCGGCGTTCATCTCACCCAAACCTTTATAACGCTGTACACCTACACTATCTTCGCGGCCGGCACCTTTTAAGCGCTGTATAGCTGCGTTGCGCTGCTCGTCGGTCCAGCAGTATTCAAATTCCTTACCCTTTTTAACTAAATACAACGGCGGCGAAGCAATGTATACATATCCTCTTTCTACCAGCTCTTTCATATAACGGAAGAAGAAGGTCAGAATCAAGGTAGTAATGTGCGAGCCGTCCACGTCGGCATCCGTCATGATTACAATTTTATGATAACGCAGCTTGGTTAAATTCAAAGCTTTGTCGTCCTCCGGAGTACCAATGCTTACACCCAGGGCGGTAAACATGTTTTTAATCTCCTCGTTCTCATAAATCTTATGCTCCATGGCTTTCTCTACGTTCAGGATTTTACCCCTTAACGGCAGGATAGCCTGAAAATCGCGGGCGCGGCCTTGCTTGGCAGTACCACCCGCCGAGTCACCTTCGACTAAGTAGATTTCACAAACTGCCGGGTCACTGTTAGCACAGTCGGCCAGTTTGCCGGGCAAGCCCGAACCGCTCATCACACTTTTACGTTGCACCATTTCGCGCGCTTTACGGGCAGCAGCACGGGCGGTAGCAGCTAAAATTACTTTATTTACAATCAGGCGGGCTTCTTTAGGGTTTTCTTCGAGGTAGATACTTAAAATTTCGCCTACAGCAACGTTTACGGCACCGCTCACCTCGCTGTTACCCAACTTGGTTTTGGTCTGTCCCTCAAACTGAGGCTCAGCTACCTTAACTGATATAATAGCTGTTAAGCCCTCGCGGAAGTCGTCTCCGGTAATATCTACCTTAACGTTTTTCAGCAAGCCCGACTTATCGGCGTAAGCTTTTAAGGTACGGGTTAAACCCATCCTAAAACCGGCTACGTGTGTACCACCCTCAATGGTGTTGATATTATTAACGTACGAATGCACGTTTTCGGAGTAAGTATCATTGTACTGCAAAGCCAGCTCTACCGGGATGCCTTGCTTGGTACCCTCAACGTAAATAGGCTCCGGAATGATGGACTGGCGAGTACCATCTAAAAACTTAACAAACTCTTTTAAACCACCTTCAGAGAAAAACTCTTCAGTAAGCGGTTGGCCATCCTCTTCTACCACGCGTTCGTCGGTTAACGATAAACGGATGCCTTTATTCAGAAACGCCAGCTCGCGTAAACGGGCCGCCAGCGTATCATATTTATACTCTAAAGTAGTAGTAAAAATTTCCGGGTCGGGCTGAAACCACTGGATGGTACCCGTACGATCAGACTCGCCAATGGCTTTAACATCGAACAAAGGCTTACCGCGCTCATACTCCTGGGTAAATATCTTGCCCTCGCGGTGTACCACAGTTTTAACATGGGTTGACAATGCGTTAACACACGATATACCTACACCGTGCAAACCGCCCGAAACCTTGTAGGTATCTTTATCAAATTTACCACCGGCATGCAAAACGGTCATTACAATTTCGAGTGCCGATTTATTCTCTTTGGTATTGATGCCGGTGGGGATACCCCGGCCATTGTCTTCAACGGTAATGGAGTTACCTTTGTGTATAATTACTTTAATATCAGTACAATAACCCGCCAGCGCTTCGTCAATCGAGTTATCCACTACTTCATATACCAGGTGGTGTAAACCTTTTACGCCGGTATCGCCAATATACATGGACGGCCTTTTGCGAACAGCCTCTAAACCTTCCAGAACCTGGATATTATCAGCCGAATAATTAGATTTATTCTGATTTTCTTCGCTCATGTTTATGTTTAAAAATAACTAACAAATATACGCATTTTTACGCATTAATGCGCCATGTTGATAACTTGACGGGGTCAGGTACAGGTCATTAAAAACTTTAGGATAGTGCTAACGAAATTATATATTTGTGAAATTTTTAATTGAGAACGATGAAAACCCCGGCTTCGATGTTATCGAAAATTACTTTAAGCTTATTGCTGGCAGGAAGTTTAGCTGCCTGTAACCAAAACAAAACAGAAGACAAAACAGCTACCACCACTACTGCTCCTGCAGAAAGCAGCACTACCACCGGTGCCAGGGCTGAAGAAATAGTGTTTGTAAACTCCGACTCGTTATTAACCAAATACGAGTACTTTAAAGATATGAGCGCCCGTTTGGAGAAAAAAGGCAAAGATGCACAAGCTGATTTTGTAAGCCGTGACAATGCTTTTCGACGTGAGGTAGCAGAGTATCAAAAAGCTGCGGCTACGATGAGCGCCGACCAGCGCCAGGCTACTGAGCAACGTTTACAGCGTAAACAGCAGGAACTGCAAACTTACCAACAACGGGCAGGTGCAGAAGTACAAAATAACCAGGCCGGTGAGCAGGCTAAGCTTTACGAAAAGGTAGCCGATTTCTTGAAAACTTATGCTAAAGAAAAAGGTTATAAAATGGTGATGACTTACCAAAAAGGCAACAGCGGTATTTTATATGGCGATGCCAGCCTGGACATTACCAGCGACGTAGTTAAAAAGCTTAACGAGGCTTACGCTAAAGAGAAAAAATAATACTTTTTAAACATCAGCATAAAACCTCAACCTTTTAGTTGGGGTTTTTTTATGGATTATAAATTTATGGAAAACAACAAACACCACGAATATATGCGGATGGCTATCGCGCTGTCTGAGCAAAACGTAGCGCAAGGTCTGGGTGGCCCCTTTGGTGCTGTAATTGTAAAGGCGACCAGGTAGTAGCCGCCAGTGCCAACACCGTAGTGCCCAGTAATGACCCAACCGCCCATGCCGAGGTATCGGCCATACGCCTGGCTTGTCAGGAACTAAACACTTATAACCTGGAAGGCTGCGTTATTTACACCAGTTGCGAACCCTGCCCCATGTGCCTGGGCGCCATTTACTGGGCTCGCATTGAGAAAATTTATTATGCCAACACAAAAAGCGATGCAGCAGCCATAGGTTTTGACGACCAATTCATTTACGAAGAGCTTGACCGCCCCAAAGAGCAACGCAAACTACCGGTAGTAGAAATGCTTCGCGACGAGGCATTAGGTGCCTTTAAAGCCTGGGAAACCTCGGTTGCTAAAACTCATTATTAATTTTTTTCAAACTCAAAAAGCACAGCTTAAAGCACGGTGTACTTTGCCCATGACTTATTTCGACAACCTGTTACACCTGCTTAAGCTGGAGCGCGAAGATGACCAAAAATCCTATCAAAAGCTTACCGAAAACACCTCGGCAGCCGAACGGCGGACGAATGGCATCAGTTGGTATCCGGTTGCCATTCGAGGTACGGAGCCCAGTCGCGGTGATTATATTACGGTAGAACTGGAGCGTACTACGCACCGGGATGTTGCACACCAGTTTAGGTTTGGTGTACCGGCTGCGTTGTTTTCAAACCACGACTCGAAAGCCAACCGGGTAGAAGGCACCGTTACCTACCAGGGTAACGACCGAATGAAAATCACCTTGTTTACCGACGAGCTACCGGAATGGACGCGCGACGGCAAGTTGGGTGTAGACCTTTTATTTGACAATAACAGTTACGACGACATACAGGCTACTTTAAAAACAGCGGCCACTGCCGGTAATCAACCTAAAGGCAACCGGTTGATAGAGGTGCTTACCGGGCAAAAGCAACCTGCCTTTTCCGTTCTTCCCAACAGAGTTCAGTCGGTGGGTTTAAACCCGGCTCAACAGCAAGCCCTAAATAATATCATGGCGGCACAAGACCTGGCCATTGTACACGGGCCACCGGGCACCGGCAAAACCACTACGCTGGTACAAGCCATTAAAGCAGTAGTGACGCAAAACCAGGAGCAGGTACTGGTGGTTGCCCCCAGCAATACGGCTGTAGACTTGCTAAGTGAAAAATTGAGCCAGGAAGGCCTGCGGGTGTTACGCATTGGCAACCCGGCTCGCGTTTCTGAAAGGCTAACCGCCCTTACATTGGACAACCAGATGGCGCAGCACAGCCTGATTAAAGACATTAAAAAGCTGAAGAAACAGGCATCCGAGTACAAGAACATGGCGCATAAATACAAGCGCAACTTTGGCAAAGCCGAACGCGACCAGCGCAAGGCTTTGTTTAACGAGGCGCACAAGATTATGCAGGATGTGGGCAAAACCGAGCAGTATATTATTGATGACCTGGTAGCAAAAGCCCAGGTAATTACCGCTACGCTGGTAGGCGCCAATCATTACACTATCCGCAACACCCAATTTGAAACCGTTTTTATTGACGAAGCCGGACAGGCACTCGAGCCTGCCTGCTGGATACCAATACTAAAAGCGCAAAAAGTAATAATGGCAGGCGACCACATGCAACTGCCGCCAACCATTAAATCAGCAGAAGCAGCCAGGCAAGGGCTCAGCACTACCCTGCTCGAAAAATGCGCAAACCTCTACCCCGATGCCGTTACCCTGCTCGACACGCAATACCGGATGAATAAGGTTATCATGGGCTTTTCCTCGCAGGAGTTTTATGAAGGCAGATTAAAAGCACACGCTACCGTGGCCAACCAGGTACTTTTGGAAGGCGACCAACCGCTTTGCTTTATTGACACGGCCGGTTGCGGTTTTAACGAACAAGCAGAAGGCACCAGTACGGCTAATCCGGATGAAGCTGCTTTTGTATTTAAGCATTT
>CAXYKR010000245.1:0-10348 GCA_964277815.1 uncultured Mucilaginibacter sp.
AAGTTAAGCCCGCCAGAGCCGATGGTACTGCGGTAACACGTGGGAGAGTAGGTCGGCGCCAAACTTTCTAACCCTCTAAACCTTACGGTCTAGAGGGTTTTTGCGTTTTGAAATGGTCCGGGTGGGGTTGTTCCAACCTGAATATGCCCAAGCAAACTTTTTTTAGGCGAGCTTTGTCAGATGCAATCATCTACTCCTGCACTTTTCCTCAATTGTTGGCTCGCAGTCTTCACCAATGCTTCAACCACTGCTGTGATACGCTAAATATTCTTAAAGGCTTCATATGATTTTCTTGTCGGTCTTGCATTTGTATTAGCTTTGGCTATAAAAATGGTTATCCGGCTACTAACGTTAGTAGTTCTATAACAGAGTTATAAATTTCATCTTTCGGTCTATACAGACTGAGGGTTATTGCACTTATCTTGAGCGAAAATATCAGTACAAATGAACTGTTAGCGGACATACATGTATCAAAAGCGAACATTTATAATTTGTTGTGTTATTAATAATATATTGATTATTAGTGCTTTGCAAGTAGGGTATGTGCTTTGGAGAAAGGAATGTAATGCTTGACAAATCTTGAGTCTTCAAAAGTGGCCTTCACGCAAATGCCATGGAACTCTTTAATTTAATATTCTATTAAAATTTTATCGGTCATATTATGATAAAAAACTACTTAAAAATGGCTTGGCGCAATATGGTAAGCAACAAGCTGTTTTCTACACTCAATATTGCCGGTTTAGCTATCGGGATGTGTGTTTGCATCACGCTGTTTGCTTGCATTACGTATGAGTTAAGTTTTGACCGCATGTTTACCAACTACAAAAGCATCTACCGAGTAAACCTGCAAACCTCAGCAGAATATAATTATAAAGTATGGTCTAAACTACCTAATGCTGTTGGGCCGGCCATGAGTCAGCAAATACCTGGGGTGCAATCAGCCGCGCGGCTGATCATGCACGATTTCGGAGCAAAGGTTTCTATCAAAACTGATGATAAGAATTTTACCGAGAAAGGGTTGTATATGGCCGACTCTACCGTGTTCAGGATGTTTGATGTCAAGTTTGTTGAGGGGAATGCACGTGCTGCTTTTTTGCAGCCTAAATCAATCGTGCTTTCACAATCTGCTAAAAATCGTTTATATGGCAATGAGCCGGCATTCGGTAAACTTATATATGTGAATAACCGGGATACCTTGCATGTTTCGGGAGTGTATGCAGACATGCCCGTCAACAGCACCATTGATTGCGACATGATTTACAACATTATGGATACCTGGGCGGGTAAAGATGTTTATTGGAGTAATTCGAGCTATGAAACTTATGTCCAGCTAAAACCCGGTGCCAATGTACAGAAGGTGCAGCAACAAGCCACAGCCTTAATTGACAAGAACGTAAAAAAGGAATATAAATTTTTTACCGCGTTTTTGTTTCAACCCTTAGCCGACGTTCACCTTTATTCAGCCGACATCCGTGAAAGTTACACTTCGAGACCGGGTAGTATCAGTACGGTAAGGGCTTTGGTATTTTTGTCGGTACTGGTATTATTTATCGCTTGCATTAATTACATGAATCTGGCCACGGCACGTTCGCAAAAGCGGGCGAAGGGCGTAGGGGTGAGTAAGGTATTGGGTGCTAATAGCCGCCAGATGCTGTTGCTGTTTTATTGCGAAACCGCCTTGTTTGCGCTGATTGCGATAGTAATAGGTTATACCATGGCCTTTTTGGCTGAGCCAGTCTTTCAAAACATCACGGGTATCGCTATTAGCCGTTCGGCATTAATATCTGCACCGGTGCTCATTGGCTTGGTTTCTATCTGGCTATTGGTTACGCTGATGGCCGGTAGTTATCCGGCCCTGTCTATGTCGGGCATTACGCCGCTGGTGCTGATGAACAAGCTAAAGCTTAAAAACGCCGCCGGCAATTTTGTGCGCCGTTCTTTGGTGGTGTTTCAATTTGCCTCGTCTATTATTTTAATCATTGCAGTAATCATCATTTTACAGCAAATCAATTTTATTCAGAATAAAGATTTAGGCTATAATCCAAAAGGTATCATTTCCGTTAATACCAACTCGGCCCAAAACAAAAACCAGGTTGCTGCATTTACTAATGATTTGCATGGTTTAGCCGGTGTCGAAAGTGTATCAGCCGTACAGTCTGTCCCTGGCGATGTAGAAAGTGGGCGCAGTGTTAGAAAACACGTCACCGACAAAGAAGGTCTGCCGGTGAAGACTTGCCACACCGATGGTTCAATTGTAAAAACGATGCAGCTTAATCTCTTAGCAGGTAAGCCGTTGCCTACTACGGTTGCCGCCGGTGATACCGTTTGCTATGCATTAATTAATGAAACGGTTCTCAAATATCTGGGTTTCAAATCCCCTCAGGATGCCGTTGGTAAATATATTGCAAGCGAAATGGCTGGCAGAACCGTAGTAACAGGTGTAGTTAGAGATTTTAACTATCAGTCGCTTAAAAACGAAGTAGGAGGTTACGTTTATTACACGATGAATAATGCGCCGGAGTCGTTACGTACCTTACTTATCCGGTATAACACCAATGACTTACCGCGGTTGATGCACCAGGTAGAATCTAAATTTAAGACAGATATGCCTAACTCAAGTTTCGATTTCGAGTTTTTAGACAGCCATATTCAAAACCTCTATACCTCCGAACAGCACATGGCCCGCACCGCTACTACCTTTTCGGTACTGGCTATATTTGTTGCCTGTTTAGGCTTGTTTGGATTGGCGGCTTTTATAGCCGAACAACGGACTAAAGAAATCGGCATTCGCAAGGTACTTGGCGCCAGTGTAGCTGGCGTAACCCGGTTACTAACCGCAGATTTTCTGAAACTGGTTATATTATCTATCATCATAGCTTCGCCTATAGGGTGGTACCTGATGGATAAATGGCTAATGGCTTTTAGCTACCGTATTCACATTAGCGGGTGGGCTTTTGTTGCCGCTGGGGCAACTGCTATATTATTTGCCATATTAACGGTAAGCTCACATGCCATTAAAGCGGCAGTTGCAAACCCTGTAAAAAGCTTACGAAGTGAGTAAATGTAGCAGCGCATCCTGTCAATAAAGTAAATAACATAATCCTTAAACATACAGCGCTCTGGCTGAATGATTAAGGATTTTTGCTTTAAAAGCGTTCTACTCCAACAGTTGGATAAGAAACTTACAACTTAAAAGAATATTGCTTAAAAATTAAATACAATCGATTGTATTTGTCATTTGCTTATTTTAACTTTAACTCATAAACCAATTATAAGCCTTTTATTGTATTGATGATTTGATAGCTGCCTTTACAGTTAGGCTTTTTTTATATAGCTTAACAAAAGAATTTTCACAGGCTGGCTGAGTATTACTATTAATATAACAAAGTAATGAGCCAAACTCCATTGGCGTACACCGTTTGTAAAAGCTGTTGCTTTCAGCATCATCTTTTGTTGTCCGGGATGAAATAGATCTGAATCCGGTACAACTGAAAGTCAGTTGATCTATTTATTTATGTAAATACATATATACATAAATCAATAGGTATGTAGTTTTGTAAACGGTGATTACACTAGAAATTTAAGCAGTTGCATTTTTGATGATAACCGATTATAACGAAAGTTTAATTTTTTAGCTCTTACTAAACCACTCTTAAATTATGAAAACTAAACTATTACAGTTGTCGCTGCTGCTTACCATAATGGTAGGCTGCAGCAAAAAACAAATGGATGTTCAGCCTTCCGAAACATCGGATACCGGTACCAAAAACGCGGCCACCAATGCCGTGTCCGGAACGGCGGCTATTGATGCATCTGCCATTCAGCAAACCATCCAGGGGTATGGCGGTGCCAGTATATTAGCCTGGCAGGCCGATTTAACCAGCGACCAGCGGGTTAAGGCTTTTTCGCCGTCGAGCGGCATTGGGATGAGTATTTTGCGGGTACGGGTGCCCTCGTCAGGCAGTGGTGCTTTTGCCGCCGAAAAGCCGACTATTGACGCGGCTAAAAGCTATGGCGCCAAAGTAATTGCCACCGCCTGGAATGCACCATCAAGCATGATGACCGGCGTGCACCTCAATACCTCATCTTACGGAAGCTTTGCTTCTTACCTAAGTTCTTATAACACTGCCGTAGGGGGAGTATATGCCATCAGTCCGTTTAATGAGCCTAATTATTCGGGTTCGGGGTGGATGGAGGCTACGGCTACCGAGGTGGCCAACTTTGTAGCAGCACAAGGTAATAACTGTGGCGCACCCATTATGGCACCCGAGCCGTTTAACATGGACCAGACGTTCATCAACACTTACTTAAGCAATGCTACCGCAAAAAACAACACCAGTTTTGTATGTGGTCATATTTATGGTAAAACACCTTACAACTTAGGTAGCATTGGTAAGTCGGTATGGATGACCGAGCATTACACTAACTCAAGCATCAGTGGCGACGACTGGAACAATGCCATGACCGCTGCTAAAGAGATACACGATTGTATGACTTCCGGCTATGCGGCTTACGTTTGGTGGTACATCCGCCGTTTTTACGGGCCGATAGACGAAAACAGCAACATTACAAAACTGGGATATGTGATGAGCCAGTGGGCACGTTACGTACGTCCGGGTTACAGCAAGGTATCTTGTACCGATAATCCGTCAACCGGTGTTTATGTAACCTCCTACAAAAGCGGAACCAAACTGGTTGTGGTTATCGTTAACCAAAATGCTGCCACCACTTATCAAACCTTTAGTTTATCGGGCATTAGCGTTACCGGGTTTAATCGTTATGTAACTACCAGTTCGTCTAATTTGGCGGCTAATAGTTTTGCGGTGTCTGGCAGTTCATTCGGCATCAACCTGGCCGGCTCAAGCGTTACCACACTTGTGTCTCAATAAATTGTCAATTATAACATTCGGTTGCGTCATTAAATAACAATGCCGGGTTAACGCTATAAACGTTGCCCGGCATTTGTTGCGAATACCTGTTGGATGTTAATAGGATGACTTTAATTCAATCAGTCTTACCAGTTAACAATCAACTTGCTTTCTTCAGTTTAACAATAATTGACTTTGATGCAGGTTGGTTGCTGCCATCAGCAGTAAAATCTACCGGTACCAGCACGTTCGTTTCCGGGTAGTAAGTGGCTACGCTGCTTTCTGCAATGTCGTAGTCTACTACAATAAATTTCCTGGCCACCCGCTCTTCATTTTTGTAATAGCTATAAATGTCAACAACATCGTTCTTTTCTAACCCTTGCTTTTGCATGTCTGCCACGTTCATAAATATCACCCGTCTTTCGTTATCCACACCGCGGTAACGGTCGTGCAGGCCGTAAATGGTGGTATTAAACTGGTCGTGGCTGCGAATACTCATCATGAGCAATTCTCCCGGTTCCAGCTTTTGTGTTTCAAGAGGGGTAGTGAATAAAACGGCCTTGCCACTTTCGGTATCAAATTTACGCTCGCGTGGGCCATTGGGTAAGTAAAATCCCCCCTTAACACGCACACGTTCATTGTACTGGTCAAAACCCTTCACCACCTTTTCGATATCGTCCCTAATGGTATCGTAGTTTTTTTCGTATTTATCCCAGTCAACTTTGCTCTTTTGGCCAAAGGTAGCTTTAGCTATACCACACAATATCTGCACTTCGCTCAGCAAATCATCTGAGATAGGGTCGAGCACGCCTTTTGATGACTGTACCACACCCGTGGTGCCTTCGGTAGATACAAAATGTTCCATACCATCATGAATATCTTTGTCAGACCGGCTCAGGCAAGGCAGTATGAGCGCTTCTTTACCATGTACCAAATGGCTCCGGTTAAGTTTGGTGCTTACATGCACCGTAAGGTCGCATTGGCGCATGGCCGTTGCCGTGTAATTGGTATCGGGCGTGGCCGACAAAAAGTTGCCGCCCATTGCAAAAAATACTTTGGCTTTGCCTTCGTACATGGCTTTTAGAGATTTAACCACATCGTAGCCATCTTCGCGGGGCGGTTCAAAACCGTAAACTTCTTTTATTTTGTCCAGCATTTCGGGTGCCGGCTTATCCCAGATGCCTACGGTGCGATCGCCTTGTACGTTGCTATGGCCACGAACGGGGCAAGTGCCGGCGCCGGGTTTGCCTATGCTGCCTTTCAGCAGCAGGATGTTAACCATGTCATAAATAGAATTTACGGCGTTTTTGTGCTGGGTAATACCCATGGCCCAGCAAAATATAATACGGTTGCTGTACCTGATAAGGTCAATCAGTTTTTGAACTTCTGTTCGTTCTAACCCGCATGTGGCTAATAATTCATCAACATTATACTTAGGCAGGTCAGCCATCAGTTCGTCGTAGCCGGTAGTATACTCGACTATAAACTTTTGGTCAAACACCGCGCCCGGTACTTTCTGTTCCTCTTCCCAAAGCATTTTGGTGATGGCCTTCAATAAAGCCTGATCTGAGTTGATGCGCGGTTTCAGGTATAGGTCAGACACCTGGGTATTGATGTGCAGTGCGCTTTTTACATTTTGCGGGTCCGAAAAACCAATGAGACCGGTTTCACGCATGGGGTTTATGGCCACTATTTTAGCACCGTTTTCACGGCCTTTGCGCAAAGCCGACAGCATACGCGGAGCATTAGTACCCGGGTTTTGACCAATGATGATAATAACATCTGCCTGGTAAAGGTCATCCAGTTTAATAGATGCTTTACCCAGACCGCACTGTTTTTTTAAGGCCACACTGGTAGACTCATGACACATGTTAGAGCAGTCGGGCATATTGTTGGTACCATACTCGCGGGCAAACAACTGGTAAACAAACGCAGCCTCGTTACTGGTCCGGCCCGAAGTGTAGAAAACCGCCTGGTTAGGGTCAGGCAATTTGTTCAGGTGTTCGGCCACTTTTTTAAACGCATCCGGCCAACTGATGGGCTGGTAATGTGTTGCCCCTTCAGGCAAATACATGGGCTGCGCAATCCGGCCTTCTTTACCTATATGATAATCGTCCAATAGCGATAAATCATAAACCGAGTTTTTTGCGAAAAAATCGGCCTTCAGGCTTTTGGTGGTGATTTCTTCAGCCACCGCCTTGGCGCCGCTTTCGCAATATTCAGCAATCGGTGAGCGATCGTCGTCCGGGTCGGGCCAGGCACATGATGGGCAATCAAATCCACCTTTCTGGTTTAAATTAAGCAATGCTTTGTTGCCTCTCAATAGATTTGATTCGCCAAATACATGCTTAAATGACTCGTATACCGCTTCGGCACCGGCGGCTATGCTTTCAGGTTTTGCCCGTTTTAGTTCCGACAGTGTTTCAGGATTTTCAGCTTTAGGCAACTGCTCATTTTCCGGCTCTTTCATATCAGCAAGCTAAATGTGGGTTTTCAAAAAAATCAGACTGGTCTTCGTCGGCATCAACATCAATGCACTTAAAGTCTTTTTCTAACAACAAAAAAAATGAACCACCGTCCCGAAGCGGCATATGTTTTTCAATGCCCACCCGGTCGGTACCGGCCCATTGTTGTAAAACGTTTTGGGGGATGTTGAGTGTGATGGTCGATTGCTGAAAGTCGGCCGTAAGTTCATCCGACTGCGAAGCTTTGATGGCATAAGTAAGGGTGTTACCCGGAAATTCTGTTTTTTCCTGGATAATGCCTTGCTCGGCCAGTGTACTCACCTCCGATTTGGTGAGCCGGTAACGCAAGCTGTTACCTTTAATGCGTATCTTCATGGTATAAATTCGGTCTTCAAATAGTGTAATGATAACAAAGGCTAAGGGTACTTGTTAGGCCACCACATCGATTAAATCAAAACGATGATGCGCCGATGATAAAATGCGTTGCGGAGCGCTGTAAATATTAAAACGCTGCTGTCGTAAAAAGCCTACCAGCGTCATGCCAAATTCCTGCGCCAATTCAACGGCCAGGCTGGAGGGGGCGCCAACTGCTGCCACCAGCGTAATGCCTGCAGCAGCAGCTTTTTGTATCAATTCAAAGCTGGCCCGGCCACTGAGCAATAATACCGATTTGTGGAGAGGTAGCAGGCCGGCTTTTAAAGCAGCGCCAATCAGTTTATCTAAAGCGTTATGGCGGCCAACATCTTCCCTTAACAACAACAGCTCACCATCTAAATTAAACAGTGCTGAGGCGTGTAAGCCGCCGGTATTAGCAAACACGGCTTGGTGCTCTTGCAATATTTGTGGCAGCCTATATAAAAATTTGGGGTCAATTTGCCAGGATTCCTGTTGTTGAGCAAACCGGTGTACTGTACGGATAGCGCTGATTGAACCTTTACCGCATACGCCGCAACTGGAGGTGGTGTAAAAATTCCTTTCCGTGTTTTGCAAGTGTGGTATAAAGTGTTCTCTAAGTTCGGCCTGAATGGTGTTCTGTTTATTTTCGCTGCAGGCAATGGTATTATGGTAAATCTGAGTTAAATCAGCGGCTGAAGTAATAATACCTTCAGTGAACAAAAAGCCGGTAGCCAACTCGGCATCATTACCCGGCGTGCGCATGGTAACTGAGATGCTTTTTATGGTGCGGTTTTGCAAGGGGCCATAGGCTAACCTGATTTCCAGCGGTTCTTCAATAGCCAGGCTATCTGCCTGCTCCTGATGGCTGTCGCCAGCTGTTTTTATGATTTGAAACTGTTTAATCGCTTCTGGCATGGTAAAATATCAGCTAAAATGGTGGCGTAAAGTTTTGCCCGTTACTTGTATTAGATATCTGCAAGTGTCATTGCCTAAACGTCCGGTTATTAACGAGAGGTTTAAGTAATATTTTTGATGCAATTACTCGCAGCATACATCTGTTTAAGTTAACAGTATGACAACTTGCTTTGTTCTTTAACGGGTAAGTTAAAATACTTTAAGCGTGCGTTTTGATGGCTAAACGATAGATGAGAGTTAATCAGCTTGCAGATTATTATCAATGAAATTCGCTAAGTCAAGAGACTAAGAGGAATTTGGTCGCAACAATGCTGGTGTTGATTTGTTTTCTGAAATTTAACAAAATGTTTATTTTAGCTATTTATCACTGATGCTGGTGATGTTATAACGGCGTAACATTTATCGATATTTCAATTTGCTATTAGTTTGGAAGGCGGGCACGAACACATTATTGTTGCTTTAACGCAAGGCGATACACGGGCACTCGGCCAGGTATATGACTTGTATAGTGCCGCTTTGCTTTCCAAAATACTCCGCATGGTAAAAGATACGGATGCTGCCGAAGAGATTTTGCAGGATGTATTTTTGAAAGTATGGAATAATCGTGAGCGAATCAACGTCGACCAATCGTTCAAATCGTGGATATATGCCATAGCCATCAATACGATTTATGATTATTATCGCAAATTATCACGTGATGCGCGTTTGCAGCAAGAGTTAATTAATCATTTCGCCGACCTGTATCAATCGACCGATGATGATTTCATCTATGAACAACGACGCGAATTATTAGAGCAAGCTTTGCAGCAATTGCCGCCTCAGCGGTTAGCAGTATTTAAATTATGCAAACTGGAAGGCAAAAGCTACCAGGAAGCTGCTCAAGAATTAGGTATAAGCCCTTCAACCGTGAGTAATCAGTTGGTTCAGGCTACAAAATTTCTCAAAAACTACATTTTTAATTCAAAACTTCTTGCAATTTTAATTTTATCCTGGATTTTTCGGGCATAAAATTGTTTTCTGTAGATTTTTTTAAATTTTCTCATTCGGAATAGTGTGTTCCGGAAGCTGGTGCGTATTAGTATGCGATTTATGAATGAAGGTCAGTCTTTAAAAGATATTTACGCTAAGTTTCTTCAAAACAAAGCTACCCGGCACGAGCTTGAACAGCTGTTCGAGCTGTTTAAGGATAGCAATGAGCACGAAATAAAGCAATTGGTTGCGCAGGCGCTTGAACAAAGCATGCAAGATGCAGATTTGCATCAGCATAGCGTACTGCTCCAAAACGTGCGGGCTAATGTGATGAGCGCTGCTGAGTCATCTCAGGCTACCGTGATTACCATGAAACCGCGCTCGCGCAAATTATGGTATACGGCGGCGGCCAGTGTAGCCATAGTTTTAACGGTAGCAGGTATACTACTTTTCAATAAAAAACAAACCGGCAATCCGTTTGCCGATTTGCGTCCGGGCGGTAATATGGCCATGCTGTCGTTGGGTGGCCATGATACCTTAAATTTGCAGCAACTAAAAAATGGCAGTAAGGTAAAACGTTCTGCCGGCGTAGTGGTAAGCAAAATTAACAGCAGCACTATTGCTTATACGGCTTACGGTAATGATACTGCCGCGCTTAACCAGATGAATACCATTGTTACGCCAAAAGGCGGGCAGTATCATGTTCAATTGTCAGACGGTACCGAGGTGATGTTA
>CAXYKR010000246.1:0-30675 GCA_964277815.1 uncultured Mucilaginibacter sp.
CTGGCTTTTCATGCCAAAAACGATGCGCCCACCGGTTGGCAGTTAGAAACAGGTTTGTTGTACGGCAGGGCGCTTACCGGCAGGCAGGGCGACGTATCAGGATTTGAAGTAAGCCTTTCCAAACACCTCACCCGCAACCTCGAAGCCCTGGTAACGGCGGGCTATATGCACTACTCCACTAAAAGCTATGGCTATTATTGGGGAGACATCAATAACGCTGATAGCTATATTGGCTACGCGCCTAACGGCATGGCCATTCGCTATGCAGCCCGTGATATTATTCCAATCAGGGCCGGTATCAGGGCCTATGCCGGTAACCACCTTTATGCCGGTGCCGAGGCCGGCGCCGCTATCGGCATCAACGGGCCAACTACCGTGGTGCTGGCCCCGTCTGTAGGCTTAAATTTTAACCACATCAATGTAGGGGTACGGTACGATTACTTTAAAAGCGATTACCAGCCCAACACGCTGTCGCTCAAAATGGGCTACAAATTCAAACCGTAAAAAGATAAACACACCTAACCATTATCCGAAAATCAGGCAGCGCAGCAGCGTTGCCTTTTTTGTTTTGATGGGGGGGTTGACTGGATGAATGACTTAATTGTACCCAAAACGATTCTTCTTAATTTTACATTACTCCAACGTACTTTTCATTATTTTTCCCGGTATTTATTGGCGCATGCGTAGTGATAAGTTTGTTAAAGAAACGCACTAACCGAGCTAAAAGATTATCAATACCATATACTCATTGAAATTTTTAAATTCATTTATCAAATTGCTGTTTGTTTTGAGCGTAGTAATGGGGGCTACGAGTTTTGAAACGGTTTCCGGACAAACAGATTGGAGACTTGAAAAGGACCAGGACGATATACAGGTTTATTCGCGGGTTTTAAAAAACAGCAAGTTTAAATCTTTAAAGGTAACCTGTAAACTCCAGTGCACTGCTGCAGAATTGACTTCGATTATCATGGATGTAGAAAATAGCTGCAAATGGGTGTACCATACTCAAAACTGTAAATTACTGAAAAGAATAAGTCCTACTGAACTTTACTATTATGCCGAAGTTTCAGTGCCGTGGCCTGTTAACAACAGGGATTATGTGGTTCATATTACCTCGTCGAAACCTGATGAACAAACGACGGTCATTAACTCTGATTGTGTTTCGGGTTGGATACCGTTAAACAAAAATAATGTCCGAATTGTAAATTCATCCGGCATGTGGCGAATTGAAAAACAAAAAAACGACCTGGTAAACGTTACTTATACTACCGATATAGATCCGGGTGGATCTGTTCCTACCTGGTTAATTAACATGTTTGCAGCGCAGGGACCATTGGAGTCATTTAAAAAGTTAAAATCGGAAGTCAAAAATCTGCATAATAGTCACTAAGAGCATTTCACTGCAATCTTTTCGGTCATTGTAATTTTTATACAACCAGAACATTTGCGGCCTTAACAAGCAACTCTGTTAATCCATAAATCCTGTAAATGCTGATTCACACAAAAGAAGTAGCACAGCTAACAAGGAGGCGGAAAATAGTTTAACGCTTACAGTCTCTACGCAAACCTATTGAAACGTTCGCTTAGCACGTGGGGTGCCGAAATAAATTCGGCACGACTTTACCTTCAAATTTGTAGCTCAAAGTTCCAAAGAACTAAAACGACAAGACGCCTTTCCGTATACGGCTAAATACACGAGCGAGAGAGGACATCAATGAGCGAATGAGTGATTTGTGAATGAGTGAGTTGTGCCAACGAATGTCTGTAATCTTGACTCTATACTCTTTATTCCAAATCTTAGTTCTTGACTCTTTGTTTTTGGCTTTTCTCACCATGTCTTTCCGAACGGTAGAGAGGAATATTGTTCGAAGCAGCAAATGAATAATGATGCTCTCCATCTGTATTCTTGATGATGTACTCTCGATTCCAAAACCTTAATTCTTGCTCCCCTCCCCTTGCAAATCCAAAATCAAACCTTAACTTTGTTTTTAAAAGTACTTTTAAAATAATTTTTAACCTTGACCAACTTGAGCCAGACAACAGAACGCTTTTACAACCGGTTCCGGTTTTTGTACCCGCTGGTTGATGTATTTTTGAAGCCGCAAAAGCGACGGTTCATCCGCGAAATTAATGCGCAGCCCGCCGGGCACCTGCTTGATGTTGGTGTGGGCAATGGCAGCCACCTGCCCTGGTACCGCGGGCACCAGGTTACCGGCATTGATACCTCGGCGGGTATGCTGGCGGCAGCGGCCAGGCATCAGCGATACAACATAAGATTGTTGCAGATGAACGGCGAACAGTTGCTGTTTAAAAACGAGAAGTTTGATTATGTGGTATTCTCGCACGTAATTGCCGTGGCCGACCGTCCCGAACAGCTTGTGCAGGAGGCTTTCCGGGTGCTAAAACCGCAGGGTAAGCTATTTATCTTAAACCATATTACGCCCAACAATTGGCTGCAGTATGTTGACAGGGCTTTTCAGTTACTATCGGGCTTGCTGCACTTTAAATCGGTTTTTTATTTGATCCAGATAGCTGCCATGGGCAAGTTCAGGCTATTGCAGCAGCTGGACCTGAAACCCTGGGGTTACTTTAAAATTTACATTTACCAAAAGCCATGAAAAAACTGTTGTGGCTCATTGTACCCAGCCTGCTCATCAGCCTGTTTATTTATTTGTTTTACCGGACGGACAAAACCGTGGTGAACGATATTTTTATGGCCGTGTTTTCGCGATCGGCTTATTATCACCTGCGGTCCGTTGTAAACCAATGGCTACCCCTGCCCGACATCCTGGTGTATTCGTTGCCTGAGGGTTTGTGGGTGTTTTGCATCACGCTTACCTCCAAACCTTATTACCTAAAGGCCGGCGCTATGCAACTGAATCTGCTATACCTGCCGCTGCTGTTTTCGGTAGGGCTGGAACTGATGCAACTGCTGCACATGACCAACGGCCGGTTCGACTGGCTGGATATTGCTTCGTCGGTAATATTCTGGGCTTTAGCCATGTGGGTACTACCTAACACCCGCCCCCTGCAAAACGCACTCCGGCCCTTTACGGCGCAAAGCCTGCTCTGCTTGTGGAGTTATGTGATTGTTTACTTTGCCCATGTATGGAAGTAGTAGCCTGCCCCATGAAGGGGGAGTAGAAGTTTTTAAATTTGCAATTTACAGGAGGACTTAGGTGGGGCTGTTTTGAGCCTTTGGTTTGGGTTGTCACAAACCCTTTTTATTCCGATCGGATTATTCCTGTCTGGCTGGAGGTTAGTGACAACACCAACCTCAGGCTGAAATGTTCATCTTTAAGTTCTCGCTGCCGAGGAGGATTTAGGTGGGGCTGTTGAGCTATGGTTTCACAAACCAGCTCCATTTCCCCCACCCCTGCGCACGCCCTCCATCAAAGTACCTTCCTGCGCCGTAGGTATTTTGCGCCGCAATGCGGACAAGTGTTGGTGGGGTCGTTGTCGTCAGTGCAATGTATGCAGTTTTGCACATGCTTAAATTATACCACCCTAATTACATATACTTTTTAAGCAACTCGGCAAAGTTATCAGTAGCATGAGGTTCGCCAATGGCCCGGAACTTCCACGAGCCGTCCTTGCGGTACAACTCGGCAAAAGTCATGGAGCACATGCCGTTAAAGGTGGCATCGCCCGAAAGGCTGTACCTGGCAATCTCCTTACCCCGGGCATCCACCGCGCGGATAAACGCGTTATCAACCATGCCAAAATGTTGGTTATTTTGCCGCCCTTGGTAAATGCTCACCAGAAACAAAATACGCTGGTACTGCTGCCCCAATGAGTTTAGTTTCACAATGATTTGCTCATCATCACCATCGCCTGCACCGGTGCGGTTATCGCCCGTGAGCCAGATATGGCCCGAGGGGTGTTGCATGGAGTTGAAAAAGATGATATCGCCACCGTACAAACTTACTTCGCGCCCGTTGGGGGCTTGTGCCCGGCGTCCCAGGTTGGCCACCTTACCGTTGGCATCCAGCAAAAAGGCAATGGCATCCAGGTCATACTCCTCTTCCTGGCTACCGCCAAAAAGCTTGCCCAAAAAGCCGGTGTTTTTTTGCCGCACGTCCCAGCCCAGCCCCAGGGTAACAGTGCTGAGGTCGAACTCTTCGCCCTGATCGTTTTTACGCAGGTCAATGGTTTGACCCTTAATTAAGTTGATAGCCATAAGGATAGGTTATTTGATGATTTGCCCTTTAAAATACTTAGCCAAAAAGAAAGCAAGGTCTTCGCGGTAGCCAATGCCCGATGCCTCAAACTTCCAGTTACCGTCGCGCTTATAAAGTCGGCCAAACTCGATACCCGTCTCAATCGAAAAATCTTCGCCCAGTTCGTACTTGGCAATTTCGCTGCCGTTCGAGTCGTCCACAATGCGGATGTAAGAATCGCGCACCTGCCCGTAGTTTTGCTTGCGCACCAGGGCATCATGAATGGTTACCACAAATAAAATCTCGCTGATGTGCTGGTCAACCAACGACAGGTCGACCGAGATAATCTCGTCATCACCATGAGCGCTGTTGCCGCCGGTAGGGTCATCGCCCGAGTGGTGCAGGGCGCCGTCGGGTGAGTCGGTATTGCCGTAAAAAATAAAAAAGTCTTCGGCCGGAATAAGCCGGTTCTGGTCTATCATGATGGCCGAGGCGTCCAAGTCAAAGTCGTAACCGGTGCCCTCGTTGGGGTTCCATCCTAAACCCACGCTTATTTTTTGCAGGCCGATGTTGATGCGCTGGCCCTTTTGCAGATTAATTGCCATTTCAAATTGTTTTTAGTTCAGGCTAACTGACATGCTTATAACAGCGGTATGCATCGCCTGTTTTACCATACCCATCAGTTAATTGGTTCGTGAGCTTATGATGTCAAGGTAGAATATAAATTCAAGCTTGTCAATTTATTTTTCAAAATTCGGAGGTATCGCCTGATGTTTCTTATCGACCTTGTGATAGCAGGCTAACAGTCAGCATATTGAATGAATTACGTAAATTTTTGCTACAAATAAGGCAGATACGCCTTACATTTGTGCCCGTATTTTTTTGAAGCTACCTGTTTATGAAAACGCTTGTAATTGTTATTCACCCGGATATGGCAAAATCTGTCATCAATAAAACGTGGAAGGAGGCCCTGAACCAGCACCCCGACCGCTTTACAGTGCATGATTTATACGAGGCCTACCCTGATGGCCGGATAGACGTAACTACCGAGCAGCGGCTGATTGAGCAGCACGATAAAATTGTTTTTCAGTTTCCGTTTTACTGGTTTAACTGCCCGCCACTGTTTAAGCAGTGGTTGGATGAGGTTCTTACCCACGGCTGGGCCTACGGCAGTAAAAGCGGCTTTAAGATGGCAGGCAAAACCGTGGCCCTGGCCGTGTCATTAGGCAGCGACGAGCCCGACTACAGCGCCGGCGGCAAATACCATTACACCCTCGACGAGTTGCTGCGCCCTTTTGAACTGAGCTTCGCTTACGTAAAAGCAAACTACTGCCCTGCCTTTGCCTGGTACGGCATGGAGTACAACGCTACTACCGAATGGGCGGAACAAAGCGTGCCTGAGTATTTGACCTTTTTGGAGGCGTTGTAACCCGCCGCAGCCATCGTATACCAAACCGTTATTATTTTGTATTTTTGACGGTAGAGTACAAGCGGAATAGTCGGTTCAATCCGTAGGGAATATGCTGCTGTAACAAAATTCGGCGCTGTACAGTTACCTGTTGCCAGAGCCCTTTTAATGAGCTATGTTTAAAAAGAAAAGTACCGTTAGTAAGCTTTGGTTAAAGTTCACCAACAAGCCGCAGTACAAAATGTACAAGTGGGAGTTGGAAAACTATAAAAACGAACAGCTCACCAACTTTTTTACCGGTCAGGATCTTTTAGACACGCCCGAAAAAATTATAGCCGCCGCCCGGCAGGATGGCTGCCTAAACGTAATGCACAGCGGCAATGCCGGCGATGTAATTTATGCACTGCCTACGGCTAAACAACTGCACCAGCTAACGGGCGTACCTGTTAACCTGTATTTACGCACCAACCAGCCTATTGTGCTTTCGGGCCATGCTTCGCACTCTATGGGTGCGGTGATGCTTAACGAAAAAACAGTTGCGCTGCTTGCCCCGCTTATTGCCGCACAACCTTACATCAACAGCTGCCAGGTTTACCAAAACCAAAAAATACATATCAATTTTGATATTGTACGCTCAAAAACCATCTCGCTGGGTTGCGGTAATATTGCACGCTGGTATAGTTACTTTACCGGCGTTACGCCCGAGTTGTGGCAACCCTGGCTAACCGTTGAACCGGATAAGGCCTACGCTAACACTGTTGTACTGGCTCGCAGCGAGCGCTACCGTAACTCGGCTATCAGTTATTCGTTTTTAAGCCGCTACCCTGACTTAATATTCATCGGTGTTAAATCAGAATATGAGGACATGCAAAAAGCTATTCCCGGCCTGCGCTGGGTAGAGGTGCGCGACTTTCTGCAACTGGCACAGATTATAGCAGGTTGTAAACTGTTTATCGGTAACCAATCATTTCCGTTTTCGGTAGCCGAAGCATTAAAGGTGCCGCGGGTGCTGGAGGTCTATGCCAAAATTGCCAATGTTGTGCCCGAAGGCCTAAATGCGCACGATTTTTATTTTCAGCGACACTTAGAATCGTTGGTGCGGGAACTTTACGGGGACTGAAGACCAAGTCGTAATCATCATTTAAACGTTCACTGCGTATCCTTCGTCACTCATGGTCAAAAAATCAGTCAGCATCATCATTCCCAATTATAACGGCAGGCAGTTGTTAGCGCAATATTTGCCACATACCCTGCTGGCGGTAGAAAACAGCGGTGCGGTTTACGAAATCATTGTGGTAGATGATTGCTCCAAAGACGATTCGGTAAACTACCTGCGCAGTAATTACCCTGATATTAAAGTACTGGTAAACGCCAAAAACGGCGGATTTTCTTACACTTGCAACCAGGGCATCCAGGCTGCCCGCATGGACCTGATTTTGCTGCTCAACTCCGACATCAGGTTATCGCCCGATTACTTTGATCAGCAATGGAAGTATTTTGACCACAAAGATACCTTTGGCGTGATGGGCCGTATTACCGACATGGATGGCCCTCGGATACAGGACGCCGCCCGTATGCCCAAATTTAACGGCTTTAAACTCAAAACTGCTTACTTTTATTACCGTACCGACTGGCAGCCCGCCTTTACGCTGTACCTATCAGGTGCCAATGCACTCATTGATGCGCAAAAACTGAAGGCCATGGGCGGCTTTAACGAAATGTTTTCGCCCTTTTATGCCGAAGATTTTGAACTTAGCCTGCGGGCCTGGCGCCTCAACTGGAAGTGTTATTACGAGCACCAATCGGTTTGCGGGCACGAGGTATCGGCCAGTACCAAAAACTACAAAACCGCCCGCTGGGTAAAGATGGTATACTTTCGTAACCGCTACTACCTGCACGCCCTGCACCTGGGCCGCGCCGCCCTTGTATTGTGGTTTTTACAAATCACCATCATCGACCTGCTGCCCAAAATCATCACCGGCAAATTCTGGATGCTCGAAAGCTACACGTCTTTCCTTAAAAACCTCTCCCAAATTAGCCGGCGCCGCAAGCAATTTAAAACCCTGATGCAGCAACATTATAGCCAAACCACCGTTAGCGATGTTTTTGAAACCATTAGTAAAAGCGTTGAGGGTGCCGAGGTGGAGAAAGTGTGAGTGATTTTGATGTGCAGATGTGTGAGTGTGCAAAAGCGGTTGCTACAAAGCCGAAGGCAAAGTATGAGCGGTGGTTTATTGCAGGTTGATGGGTCATGGTGGCGCGGGTTTGGTGCATGCGTTCAATATAGCGATTTAAACAGCATTGCCGTCCCTAAGTGACCAGATTTTTGACGCTGAGTTTTGTTTTTTATCTCACTAAGCATCGCGCGTTTACTATCTAGCGGGAGGTTGGTGATAATACCAACCTCAGGCTAAATGTGCGAACAGACTTCGGCTTACCGAAAGGTTACCTCTCAAGATGACACTAAAAATCAACTATCGGGCAGCTAATTTATGCATGTACCATCGAGTCGATTAGCCACCTGCCGTTGTATTTGTGCAATATAAATACGTAGGATAAATAGGTAGATGCCCTTAAAACCACCACGCTCAGATTTGACTGTATGCTAAGTTTTCTGACCTGTAGTTTATTAATATTGTCACTCAGCATTTCCGTCTCCATAATTTCGATTACCGGGTCTGAATCGTAGCTTATCGCGAATGTTTTTTGAATATCTATAACGGGTCCGTCATTTTGAGGATGAACCTGAAGATAATAGGAGGCATTAACGTACTTTGTCTGAATGTTAAACAAGAAATCATTGGAAACCCATTTGGTTTTGCGCAGTTCGTCCAGGTACATCATCACGTTATGCATATTAACCGAATGCATCTTGGTAGTATCACCAGTGGTATCGATGTTAAAAAAACGATATTTATCAAGCCTGTCCATGTTTTTACAATACCATTTAGTAAATGCAATAGCTACCTTTTCAGGGGCAAGCGTTTTTTTATGAGTTATTTTCTTGCCGGGTGTAAAACCCTTGTGCGAATAAGCAGTACACTCCCCGCTGGCCGCAGTTAACATTAATAATGAGCAAATCAAACCTATGTAAAATAATGTTTTCATTTTTTTATACTTTTACATACTTGAGTTACTCTGTATGTTAGTCCACTCAAGGAACCCACTTGTGTATGACCCGATATTAAACCGGTGCTTTCGTTATAATATAATTTATTTTCATGTTGCCATAATTGAGTCAATCAGCCACTCATCCTTATATTTATGCAGTGTAACAACGTATGATAAATAACTTGATGCCCTCAAAACCACCACGCTTTTGTTTGACTGTATGCTTATTTTTCTGACCTGTAGTTTATTTAAAAAATCTGTAAGCATTTCCTCTTCCATCAATTCTAACACAGGATCGAAATCATAGTCAATAGTAAATGTTTTTTGAAAGTCAACAACGGGCCCGTCGAATTGAGGATGAAGTTGGAGGTAATAAGAAGCATTGATGTATTTCTTTTGGATATTATTTAAAAACCGCTCAGAAACCCATCTGGTCTTGCGCAGTTCGTTCGAATACATCAATACATTACGCATATTAATGGAATACATTTTAGTAGTATCACCGGTGGTATCTATGTTGTAAAACGGATGACGATGTCTGATATCATGCTGATTTTTACAATACCATTTAATAAATTTAAGGGCTACCTTTTCTGGCGCAAGCGTTTTTTTATCTGATACTTTTGTGTGGTATGTAATGCAGTTATGCGCATTGCTTATGCACAATCCCGTGTATGCGGCACAAACTAACAGTATGCATGTAAGCCCTGTGTAAATTAATAGTTTCATTTTATACTTTTACGCACTTGTGTTACTCTGTATGTTAGTCCACTCAGGGAGCCTACTTGTGTGTGACCTGATATCAAACCAGTACTTTCATTATAATATAATTTATTGCCTAAACTAACGCCTCGTGCCGGCTGATTGGTTGCACTGTCAAAAAAGCGATAGTATTTTCCGTTTGCGTCAGTGCCAGCACCAACGATAACAACAAAATGGTTAGTCGTATTATCATGATTTTGAACAGGCGCCCCCGGAGCGTAGTCAACACCAATCAATACAGGAATACCTGAAGATAAAGCATTATTAATATATTTTACTGCTTTTCTTGCTTGAGATTGATTTACTTGAGGATTCGAATTTTCGTTGTAAGGTCTGAACACTCGTCCGTTGGTGGTACTATAACCGCTAACCGTATACCCCAGGAGACCGATTTGCTGTTTGGCAAGTCTCAAGCAGTGCGTTGGCTCACCATCGTATTTAATAAAAAGCTTGGCCGGAATTACGGAACTAACTACTGGCCATCCGTCACTTTGTTGATATTCAAAATTATCAGAATTGTCGTCAGGTAGCACTGTTGGTTCATCGCTATCATCAAAACCTTCTGTTGATGCGTCAACCTCAGACATGTTCGCGTAGTCAATAGGTGTGTTGTCTTGATCAGGTAGCTGAACATTTTGCCAACTTCCTGACGGGCAACCACCGGCAGGACGAGGTGCCTGCCCGAAATCATCATAAACGACGCACCCATCAGGATCAGCGGGTACAAAGGTGGCTACCCAAATAGGGCCCCCTTGGTAGGGTTCTGAACTCGATGTTGAAGAACTTCCTCCACCTTCACCCGGCGATGAACCAGAATATGGGCTCGGCCCATACCAAACACCGGCAGGCGTTTGAGAATTGCTTCCATAACCACCCCCATCCGGACTGGGGTTATAGGAAAAAATGTCGCTTAAAAAACGTCCCAATTTTGAAATCCATCCATCTCCACCCCAATAACAACCATTTATTTCACCGTACAAGATAGACCCTCCAGTTAAAATACACCAAATATCCGCAAATATATTTGTAGTACGCTTTATATTCGAACTGGATTGCTTCTGAATATCAGTAGAAAAACTGGATTTTTTAAAATCAGAACTAATACCTAACCCGCCCTTTCTAATTAGTTTTCCGTCAAGATAAACTGTTGCTAAAAACACCTGGTCTTGAAAAGAATAAGATATTATATTCCCAGAAAAGTTTTTACTTCCAGACGAAGCATCTGACCATTGATAAGCGTAGGCTTTAAGTTCATTGTCCTCTTTTGTAAAAAATAAAGCAGCTTTTAAGTTACGAATTGGAATTTTAACAACTGGATGATTATCAATAAAAAGTTATTGTATTTTATTCAATTCCAATTTTGGCAATACATCATTAGGTACATTGTTACCAATCCAGTCAGAAATCTGTTGTAAATCAATTTGCGATACGGCTTCAATGTGGTGGGGATCGTTAACTGTGTTCCGATCTTTTTTACAAGACGACTCACTAATAATCAAGAATGCGAAAAGGATGTAAAATGTCCTCAGACGTTTAAAAAGATTTGATGTCATTTGATAAGGTTTAGTTCACGAATACAATATTTATATCGCGAAAAGTTCTTATCACTAATATTTTTTACTAAAATTAATAATATTGGAAATAAACTGCCATGCTCTATTTGTGTTATTTTGAGTGCATAGGTCGAGGGAACGCTCACCGCTTAATATTTAGGCTTGCGCTAAAAGAATTTTCAAGTGTACTAAAATAGTTTTCTAATAATACGCCCCTATTCGCTGCCAATAGCTGGTATCCTCGCAATGACTCGTTGGGGTTAAAACACTCACTCACTCACTCACTCACTCACTCACTCACTCACTCACTCACTCACTCACTCACTCACTCATTGGCCTCCATCACCCCCATTGCCCATTGAGCCATGGCATCAATAACAGGCAACAGGCCGCGGCCGTTTTTACTGAGACTGTATACCACAAAGGGTGGCACAACAGGTTTACTTTCGCGGATGATGATGCCGTCGGCTTCTAATTGCTTGAGTTGCTGGATGAGCACCTTTTCGGTAATAGCGGGCACGGCGCGTTTTAATTCGCCGTAACGTTTGGGGCCAGCTATTAAATGGTACAAGATGATGGGCTTCCAGTAATTGCCTATCCGCTCCATTACAAAGGTTACCGGGCATTGCTGTAGCGCTATGCGTTTGTTTTCTTGTATGGTAGATGCTTCTTTAATAGCTGTCATGGCTGCCTACTTTAGGGTAAGTACTTGTATAAAAGTAAGTACAAATATACCTTTGTTTCAACATAAAAAAAACAGACTATGAAAATTACCATCGCCGGTTCGTTAGGCAACATCAGCAAACCTTTAGCTCAGCAGTTAATTAGCGCGGGGCATACCATAACCGTAATTACCAGCAGTGCCGACCGCCAGCCAGAAATTGAGGCCTTAGGTGCGCAAGCCGCCGTAGGTTCGGTGAGCGATGCCGCGTTTTTAACGCATGCATTTACCGGTGCCGATGCCGTATATACCATGACGCCTCCTAACATGGGTGGAGCAAACATTATTGCTAACACCGTAGATGCCGGGCGGGCTTATGCCGCAGCCATCAAAGCAACGGGCGTTAAACGTGTGGTGATGCTCAGCAGCATTGGCGCCGACCAGCCCGATGGCACCGGCCCTATTAAAGGCTTGCATCAAATTGAAGAATTGTTTAAGCAGGACCTTGCCGGCGTTAACATCACCTTTTTGCGGGCCGGCTTTTTTTACTACAACCTGTTTAACGATGTGCCCATGATTAAGAACATGCACATCATGGGCAGCAACTACCCGGCCGATGCTGCCATGCCGCTGGTACACCCGCAAGATATTGCCGCTGCCGCCGCCGAAGAGTTGCAAAAGCCAGGCAACGGTACCGAGGTACGCTACATCATCAGCGATGTAAAAACCGGGAGTGAAATTGCCACTGCATTGGGTGAGGCCATTGGCGAACCGCAACTGCCTTTTGTAGAATTTACCGACGAGCAGGCCCTGCAAGGTATGCAGTCGGCCGGATTGCCCACCGAAGTGGCAGAGCTATATACCGAGATGGGCCGGGGTTTCCGAACCGACATCATTCCAGGTCATTTCCGCAGCACAAACGCCCCGGTTACCGGCAGCATCAAACTACAGCAATTTGCCCAGGAGTTTGCGGAGAAGTTTTGAGTCGGTGAAGCCAATGAGTGAATGAGTGATTGGTGAATGAGTGAGTCAAAGTCAATAAGTAACCTGATTAATAACTGAATAAAATGGGCATTCACCTCTGGGTACGAAAAGCGTATCATTGACTCATTCAAAATTCACTCATTGGCTTCAATCACTCATTCACTCATTGGCATTACGGTCTCTACATATAACAAAAAAAACGTGCGGCTACTATAGCCGCACGCCATCCAATTATTGAACAACTGCCCGGTGCACTGCAAAGGTGAAGAGGCTTTGCTTCGGCACCGGCATGACCTTTAAAGTGCCCGGCTTGTTACCTTACCGGGTTACCTAAAATTGCTTTTTTATGCAGGGCTGGCGGATGGGTGATGATACCGCTGCCCTATTAAATTAAGCAGGTAAGCTCGCGCCCTGCCCTACCTTATCACTTCGCTCTTAGCGTTGGATTTTTACGCTGACGTTGATGAACGGACGCCGGTCCAAATCAAAAGAAATGTTGTTGACCAGCAACATACCATATTTACCTTCTGGCGTCAGGAAAAACACGACATTGCCGGATACCAAACTGGCCGAGGCCGAAGTGGCTGCCGTAGCGGTTAGGTTAATGGTGCGCGCCCGGGCCAAATCGGCAATGGTTGAGGCTGATACCGCACTGTACAAAAATGTATTGAGCTGCGAGGTTACCGGTGCACTAAAGCGTGTGGCTCGTTTAGGCGTCCAGGCGCTAACGTCGTAAACTGAAAACGGATTGGGCGAACTGCTGATAGAATACAGGTTATAAATAAATTGCGGATTGGTGGTACTACCGTCGGGCCTGCGATAAATGCCAAAATCAATTTTGGCGGCATTGGCCTGACCGTTGGAATAACTATACGCTGTACCGTCGCTCAGCGAAAAAAACGAAGGCAGCACTTTACCCACCGTGTCGGGCAGGTAAATGTTACGGTTGGCGTAAACGGTATAACTTGGGTTTACCTCGATGGTTACCTTTTTATAACCATCGCCAATGTAGGTACCTTTTTGATTGGCGGCATAAATGCGGTAGCTGGTTTTGCCATCGCGGTTCATTTTTAGTTTGAGGACATCCGAATAGCTGCGGCGACGGCTGTCATCGCTGATGCGGGTGGTGGTACGCTCAATACCGCTTGATGCCCCGGCCGAACGCTCAACCGTTACCGAGTACATATCTTCGTTGGCCGAATTAATGGTATAATCTACGTACACGCTGTCGCCGTCGTTTACCAGTTTATAATCGGTAACGGCATAGGGGCTGCGGTTATTAAACGTAACGGTTACATCGTCGAACATATTAAATATGTTTTCAGACTTTTTTGCGCACGAGCCGAGCAACATCATTCCGGCTGCCGCGAGCAATAATTGTTGAATATTTTTAAACTTCATGGTTAAGTCGTTAAAATCAATTTACTGATACATCCACTTACTTTAATGGGTCGAACGTGCCGCCGGCCCAGCCAATGGTAGGCTCAATGTTGGCACCGTTGTTCACAAAATCATCGTGGAAGGTGTAGAAGTAATGAAACTCGGGCACGCTGTAAGCCGACCACTGGGTATTGGTTACCAATGAGTACGGGCGGAAATAACGCAGGTAAGTAGTTTTATCATTAATGTTGAGCGTTTCGCGGAAAGCCACACCGTTGGCATTTAAGGCCTCGAGCACACCTTTATCGCGCTGGTTGCTACCTTGCGGCGGGTTAACCAGTGTAATTTCAATTTTTGATAAAGTACCGGTAAGCAGGTGCATCTGGCGGGTGCGGCGCAGGTCGGCGTTACGTTTGTTCTCAAACGCAAACTCTACCATACGCTCATTAAGCAACAGGCTGCGCATTTGGTCGCGGCTGGTTACGGTGCCCAGGCCATAATCATTACTGCCGGTGCCGGCTACAATACCAGCCCTTACCCTAATCTGGCGTACCATATCTTTGGCACCGGTTAGATTGCCGGTTTCGTTCAAACAATCAGCATAATTTAGCATTACTTCGGCCAGGCGTAGCTCAATCCAGTCCATGCCGCTGCCACCGATATTGTTAGAATAAGTTACGTTACCCGCAGCCAAACCCGGCGTGGTAAAACGCTTACAGTACACCCCGTTACCGCTGCTTTCGCCCACGGCGGTATTATAGGTCCACTGCCGGCGGTTAGCGTTGCCGCTTAACGGCCAGCTGCTGCCATTGTAGGCAATGGTAGCCTCAAAACGCGGGTCGCGGTTTACCCAAAACATTACATCATCATACGGAAACTGGGTAGATGCGCCGCGCACGCTGCCATCGCGCATAGGGTAAGCATCCAGCATTTTTTTAGTGGCAATGTACCCTTGTGCAGCAGAACCACCTTCGGACGTTGGCCTGGCGCGTCTTTCGCCATCGTGCCCGCGTCGCTCTATAGTTGGCGAATAACTGCGTACCAAAATAGCTTCGGTATTGCTGGTTCCTTCAACCTGGAAAATTTCTCCGTAATTGCTCATCAGCTTTTTGCCGGCGGCAATACATAAATCATAGGCCTCTTTGTTAGCCTGCAGGGCTGTTTGCCAGCGGGTACCATCGTTGTTAGGGTTAAACTGCGGACTGGCCCAGTACAGTAACGCTTTTGCCTTAATACAACTGGCAATAAGCGAAGTCATTTTGCCGCGGCCATCGCCGTCATTAGGGTTAAAGCCTTGCAGCATGGTAATGGCTGTGTTTAAATCGCTGATAATTAAATCAAAACATTCTTTGGCGCTTTTACGACCGCCCAAGTAAAGCGATTCGGGGCGCTGGGGTTCGGTTATTAACGGCACACCACCGTATACCTTTACCAACTCAAAATATACCATGGCCCTTAAGGCATAATACTGACCCAAAAACGTGCGCTGGGTAGCCTGGGGCAAGGTGCCCAGCGGGATGTTTTTTATCGCCTCGTTACAACGGGCAATGTCGCCGTAGCGGTTATCTCCAGCGTTACCGGTGTAGCGGTTGCCCACATACCGTACATCATTATTACCCAAAACACCCTGTATACCCAGGGCAGCGCGGGCCCAGTCGTCGCCACTGGCGTAATAGTTTTCGTCGCTGGCCAGGTGCACGCCGCCGCGGTCGGGAATTAACTGGTAAGGAAACTGAGGTATAACCACATCATACACGCGGTTGAGCTGCAACTGTACAGCCCCCTCGGTATTCCAGATGGCGGCATCGATACCGCCGGTATCGCGTATATCAAAAAACTTATCGTTTTTGCTGCAGGCGGGCAAACAGGCAGCTAAAGCTAAAATTAATGCCCCCCTTTTTATATTGATTTTTACTTGATTAATCATGACTCAAAAAATTAAAGGTTAACACTTAAACCGGCTGATATGGTACGCAATACCGGGTAGTCGTACGCCGACGAGGTATAAGGGTCTTTGTAGCTAAAGGGGTTAACCAACGTCCAGAGGTTATTACCGGTTAATAAAACGCGGGCACCGCTCAATCCTAATTTACGCACCAGGCTCAATGGCGCTTTGTAGCTCAGTGTCATGTTGTTGACACGAATCATGGTACCATTTAAAGCCCAGAAATCTGAGTTTCTGGTGAGCGACGGGTCATCAAACCTTGGGTACTTGCCTTGCGTTGGGTTATCAATAGTCCAGCGGTCTTTCCAGATGTCGAGCACGTTAACCGTAGTGGTAGGCGCTATACGCGACTGGCTGTCGTAAAACACTTTGCCGCCAAACCTGGCCTGTATGTTGGTATTGAGGTTAAAGTTTTTGTAAGTGATACCTAACGTAATGCCCGGCGCAAATACAGGGTTGGTGTTTTTGTACAGCGGCACCATATCGTTATCGTTTACAATACCATCGCCGTTGGTATCCTCATAATACAGCCATCCCGGTTGCGGAATTTGGTTGTACGACCGGTAGTTAGGATTTTGAGCCATAAATGCATCTACGTCAGCCTGGGTTCTGAACATGCCTAATGTTTTTAGGCCGATATTGCTGCTGCTATACCTGCGTGGATCGGTACCAAAACCAATTTGCCAGTCGGGCGCGGTATTGTTAATCAGGTTACCTGTCGAGTAAATCAGGCGGTCGTTAACTGAGTTACCATAGCTAAAGTTTACGTTGGTCTGTATGTTCCAGTCTTTACCAACTTTGGCGCGGTAACCGATGCTAAACTCAGTACCCCAGTTGTAGGTTTCGCGGTAGTTGATAACCGGTGCTGTAAAGCCTGCATAAAGTGGGTAAAGCTGGTTGGCCCCCCGGTCAAAACCATCGTAATTATAGTTTCTGAAACCTTCGATGGTTAGGTCGAGCTTGTTATTAAACAAGCTGGTTTCGATACCCACGTTGATGGTACGTTTTTTTTCCCAGGTAATATCGCGGTTAGGAATAACGCCCTGGTTAAGCGAGTTTTGATTAGAGTTGCCATAGAGGTAGCCATTGCTTACATCAATCAGGTAACGCTCTACCCAAAGGCGGTCGTTCACGCGGTCATCACCGGTTAAGCCTACGTTGGCTTTCAGTTTCAGGAAGCTGATAAAGTCAAACTTCTTCATGAAGCTTTCGTTGCTCACTACCCAGCCCAGGCCAATGCTCGGGAACACGCCCCAGCGATTTTCGGGCGCAAAGTTTGATGAGGCATCCGCACGAACCACGCCTTCAATCAAGTACTTTTTATCAAAATCGTAGCTAAAACGGCCAAAGTAAGAACGTTTAACCGCCTGCGTACGACCAATGTTTTGTACGCGCAAGGTTGAGGCATCAAAAGCCCAGTACTCCTCGCCGCCCGGAATTAACTGGTTGGCAAAGGTAACGGCCAATACCTCGCTGTTTGAGCGGGTTTGCTCGCCGCCGGCCAGAGCGTTAAACGTGTGCTTACCAAACGTGCGGCCATATTGCAAGGTTAAAAAGCCCTGGTAACTATTGTTTTCGGACAGATTGGGTGTTACTGTTTGATTACCCGACGCTACGTTTTGAAACACGCCGTTGGTTGGTGTAAGCTGGTCGGTAAACAAGGCTTGATTGTTACCAAACCGTGCAAAATTATAGGTGTTATAAGGCGGCTTATATTGGCGACTGTTGGCCGAGCCACTGCCTTGCGATATTTGAAAGCGTGCAGTAAAACCTTTAAAATAAGCAGGCTGATAAGTTAAGTTAGCGTTGATACGGTAAGCTTTCGATTTTTGCCTTTCATAGTAACCCGACTCTACCAACGCCTTGGGGTTTACGTTACTATTATTAGACTGCGGATAATTGACATACTGCCCGTTGATACTGATGGGCACCCATCTTGGTACCGAAACCAATCGCCTGAAAAAATCGGTATCCTGGTCGCCCGTAAAATTGCTTTGGGCATCCCTGATATTCCAGTCTACGTTAAAGGCAACGTCGGCCTTAAAGCCATCCAGCAGCGTGGCCACCAAACCACTGCGGAAACTGAATTTATCATTTTTCAAGCCGGGGTAGTTGGCATTTTCGTTTTGGTAGCTACCACCGGTAAAAAAGGTAACCTTGTCGCTGCCGCCCGATATACTTACGTTGTGGCGCTGGGTAACGGCAGGTTTCCACAATTCGTCGTACCAGCTTTTATAATCCAGGTTGCGGATGTACTCCAAATCTTCGGGCAAAAACAAACTGGACGATGCCGTTGATGAACCCGACAAGCGGAAACCATCATTTAAGAGCAAAGCATGGTCGTACCCCGATAACATTTTGGGGGTACGTGCTGCGTCAGATATACCATAATAACCATTATAAGTAAGCGTAGGCTTACCTACCTTACCACGTTTGGTGGTTACCAGCACCACGCCTTTGGCACCTGCGGCACCGTAAATGGCAGCTGAGGCATCTTTTAAAAACGTAAGATTTTCTACCTGCGAGGCATCCAAAGCATTAAAGGCATCGCGCATTACCGTAATACCATCAATAATGTACAGCGGCTCGGAGGTAACGCCCAGGCCCTGCGCCGTTTCTGACGATGTTGAATTACGGATATTAAGCGTTACTGCGGCTCCCGGACGGCCCGACACCTGCGATACCCCTAAACCAGCAACACGCCCACGTAACGACGCTGCGATGTTGGGTGCAGGTATATCCAGCAGTTCCTGACCGGTAACCGTAGCTACCGAGCCTAAAACTTCCGACCGCTTTTTGGTGGCATAACCTACCGTAATTACCTCCGTCAGCACATTGCGTTCTTCGCTCAGGCTAACATCAATGCGGGCCTGCGTGCCAACCGGCACCTGCTTGCGTATAAAACCAATGTGGGTAAATACCAGCACATCACTGTTTGAGCGCGTTTGTATGGTGTACAAACCATCAACCGTGGTACTCACGTTGCTGGGCACACCGCGCAGGGCTACGTTTACACCGGGTATGGGGGTACCCAAACTATCGGTTACCTTACCCGTAATTTTGCGGCCTTGCGCCAGCGCAAGCGTACTGGCTAATGTGCAGAGCAGCATCAGCAGCGAAAATTTGCGTAAAAAATTAAAATCCATAAAATAGTAATTGGTTAAAATGTAGGTTCGAATAATTGGTGTTGCGGCCGGTGCCGCGGTTTTTGGTGGCCTTGCCTTAGCGTGGTTTACCGCCAGGCAAAGTGCACCGGGTTGTCTCTTCAGGTAAGTAATATTTTTTTCATAAGCAGCTTATTTAGGTTTTATGGTGATAATCGGTTAATCGGTTGGTAATGCAGCTGCCCTATCGGGCAAGCGCAAAAGCGTGGCTAGGCATACCGTTTACGGGCATACTTACAAGGCTTTAATATTTTGATATCGGGATTAGCTACGCGTTCGGTTGACGATTGGCGAAGCATGGGCGGCAAGGGGTGGTGCCGACGGATAAGCAGGTAATTTTCTGGTCATATATATTGGTTTTTACCCTTGCAGAGCCAAAAGACCAACGAAAAGACGCCAAACTAAAAAATGATAATATAGTATATCATCAAGCATAGCATTTCATTCGGACCTTTAGCCCCAACAAAAGATTTAAATAAACAAAACTTATTGATTTACAATAGTATTTGCTGGTTTATAAAATGGTTAAGTGTGTTTGTTACCAACAAAATTGTAGAATCGCTTGTCTACTTTAATCGCGCTTTTTATCTTATTTATATACTATATTATCATTAACTCTTTTATAACTAAGCGGCGCAAAGCCGAAAAATCACCTCAGATACCACTAAAATGCAGACGAGTTATTAGAAACGTTTAAGAAATGCAGGTTGTGAGGAAAATATTTTAATAGAAGTCGGCGAATCAGCCGAGTCCGTTAAGCCAATGAGAGAATGATAGATTGAGCTAATGAGTTAATTTTTGATGTGCAGATATGCAAATGTGCAGATGTTTTGATAATGGGTAGATGCTGTGTCTAAGTCGAATTCCCATCTCGGCTCTTGGCTCTTGATTCTTGGCTCTCGTCCCACCGTGTCGCGAGGATACGGGCGCCATCTCTTTACAACAGGTTCACCGCGGACAGGCGAAAACCGTACAGACCGCAACGCCGGGTAGCATTAACGCTGGCTCAGCTCAATGAGATTGCTTCGTACCTCGCAAAGAGGTGACGGGTGATAATGCCATTCGGTTCATTGTTCTTGACTCTATACTCTCGATTCCAAGATCTTGGTTCCTGGCTCTTGGTTCTGACTTCCTAAAAACCTGTCCGCAACCGCACCATACCACCGTCCGTTATCGTACAGTTATACTATTACATATCTCTGTAAATCAACACCTTATCACATGGCATTATATTTAAAGCTGTTACCTTTATAAATTGACACCTTATGTTTAGACACTTTTTACGCATAGCCAGCCGCAACCTGCTTAAACGCAAGTTTTACAGCTTTATCAATATTACCGGTTTGGCCATTGGTATGGCCTGCTGCCTGCTCATTGCGCTGTACATTAAACATGAGCTATCGTTTGACCGCTACCACGCCAACCACGAGCGTATTTACCGCGTGCTGCAAACTTACCGCAGTGTAGAGAAAGGTCAGAAACCCATTACTCCTGCCCCGCAAGATTACCAGGTTTGGGGTTGTGCGCCGGTAGGCCCTGCCCTGCAGGCCGATTTTCCGGAGGTAGAAACCGTGGCCCAGATGATGAGCCCCATCAGCCTGCTGCTACAAACCGGCGACAAGCGCATCCAGCAAAACAACCTGGTGTGTGCCGACTCGACTGTTTTTAAGGTATTTAGCTGGAAGCTATTGCAGGGCGATGCCCGCACCGCGCTTACCGCTCCATACAGTATCGTACTCACCGAAGAAACTGCGCATAAATTATTCGGCAATGCCAACCCCGTGGGGCAAACGCTGCGGTCTAACAACAGCGACAACCTGATGGTGACCGGCGTGGTTCAAAACGTGCCCTCTAACTCGCAGATCACCTTTAATGGTTTAATATCGATGACCACGGCCCGCAAGTGGCAGGCATTTGCCTTTCCGTCCTGGGGCTATGTAGATTTTTATACGTATGTGCTACTTAAAAAGAATGCCAGCATTGCCCCTATGCAGGCAGGCGCAGCAGCCTTTTTAAAACGCCACAACCCCGAAGATCCGGGTTATACCATTGCTTTTGAGCCCTTGGATGATGCCTACCTGCACTCTAAGGCACAACGACAGCCGGGCCCAGTGGGCAGCATGCTTAACATCTACCTGTTTTCGTGCATTGGTGTTATTATTCTGCTCATTGCCTGCGTCAATTTCATGAACCTGTCTACCGCCCGCTCGCTCGAAAGGGCCAAAGAGGTGGGCGTGCGCAAGGTACTGGGGGTAACGCCGTCGGCCCTGCGCAGGCAGTTTTTGCTCGAGTCGTTCATCATTGCGTTGGTGGCAGGTGTAGCGGCAGTGCTGTTTACCAAACTGGCTTTGCCGGTGGTAAGCGAACTGTCGGGTAAAGCCTTTGCCCCTGCTTCATTATTTAGCGGGCATTTTGCCTGGTGGGTGGCGGTGTTAATTATCATTACCGGTTTGCTGGCGGGCACCTACCCTGCCTGGTTTTTGTCGCGTTTCAGGCCGGTGGCGGTGTTAAAGGGCACGGTGCGGCCGTCGCGCGGTAGTATGTCGCTGCGCAAGGCGTTGGTGATTTTCCAGTTTACGCTTTCGGTTACGCTAATTGCCGGCACCCTCATTGTTTATGCCGAATTGCGCTACCTCAACAACCACGACCTGGGTTTTAAGAAAGACCAAATGCTCATCATCAATTTCGAGGGCGACCAGAAGGTTTCGCAAAACATCGACGCCATTAAGCACGCTATTGCCAACCAGCCCGGTGTAGGCTCGGTAGCGGCATCACGTGCCGTACCCGGCGAGTTTTTGCCCAATGGCGGTACCAATATCGAAACCGCTAACGGCACCATGATTAACAAAGGTCCGCTCATTTACGAGATTGATTTTGACTTCATTCCTACCCTGCAAATACCGATGGCGGCGGGCCGTAATTACTCGCGCGCTTTCACCACCGACAGCACCCAGGCCCTGCTCATTAACGAAGCCACCGCCCGGCTGTTTGGCTACGCCAACCCGGCTGATGCCGTAGGTAAAAAGTTTGCGCAGTGGGGCAGGCAAGGCACTATAATTGGTGTGGTGAAAGATTTCCATTTCCGCTCGCTGCATACCAAGGTTGAACCCCTGGCCCTGCGCTATGGCATGCCTCCCGACCTTAACCGCATCATTGTATCGGTAAAGGGCAACCAGGTAGCCGCCACGCTGGCCGCCATCGAAAAAACATGGAAATCGGTAGCGCCGCAACGCCCGTTTTTGTATTACTTTTTAGACGAAGAATTTAACCAGCAATACCAGTCGGAACAGCACTTTGGGTACCTGTTTTCGCTGTTCTCGTTCCTGGCCATCTTTATTGCCTGCCTGGGTTTGTTTGGCCTGGCCACCTTTACCGCGCAGCAACGCACCAAAGAAATCGGCATCCGCAAAGTATTAGGCGCCTCGGTAGCCAACATTGTGGTGCTTATTGCCCAGGATTTTATGCGCCTGGTTATCATCGCCATCGTGATAGCCGTACCCCTTTGCGTACTGGTGATGAACCGCTGGCTCAACGATTTTGCCTACCGCGTATCCATTAGTCCGGGCATATTTGCAGCCACGGCGGCCATTGCCCTGTTCATCGCCCTAACAGCCATCAGCTGGCAATCGGTCAAAGCTGCACTGGCTAACCCGGTGCGGGCGATTAAGAATGAGTAAAGCCAATGAGTGATTGAGTGAGTGGTGAATGAGTGAATTAAATACACCAAGTTATTGCGAGGATACGAAGCAATGACGCACTTGGGAAAAGAGTAAAAAGTTCACTCACTCCTCACTCACTCACTCACTCACTCACTCATTCGCTCATTGGCCTCCAATCAGCGCAACGGCTTTTTCCAGTAATTCGTCGCGGCCGGCTTTGATGCCGGCGATGGTGGGGTGGATTACGTGGTCAATCTTTACGCCTTTGCGCTGGGTTTCGGTGCCGTCGGGGTAAAGTACATCAATACCCGATATCATGGTATTGAGGCCGCCGGGCAGCATAATGGCGCTCACGTTGCCATCGGCCCCGGCCGTGGTACTGCCAATTACGGTTACATTGGGTGATGCCTGGAACGCCATGGTGGTGTACTCGGCCTGACTTTGCGAATACTCGTTCACAATCACTACCACCTTGCCCTTATAGTCGTTTGAGCCGCGTACCGAAAGGTCGTTACCCACGGCAAACAAGCCCGGATTGGCAATGCTTGGCGTGGTAAACTTTACAAAAGGTGCGTTACCCTGTTTAATGTAAGGCACAAAGGTAAAAGGCATAAAATCAGACGGGTAGCAGCGCATATCTATAATAATACCCTTGGTGTTTTCGAAAGCTTTTTTGATTTGCGGCAGTTCGGCGTTTTTGTACCGGGCCGGAAACACGTAGCCTATGTTGCCATCCATCACACGGTAGCCCGGTGTGCCGGGGGCCGGGTTATGGTCGATGCCGGTGTTAAGTTGTTTGCGCGGTATCAACCCCAGCGTGATTTGCTGCTTAGTATCATTGTGTATTACATTGAGCGCAATGGTGCTGTTATTGCTGCGCAGCAGGTAGTTATTGGGCATATCGCGCAGTTGGGTGGCATAGTTGGATGCCGGCGTAATGGGCAGGTACTTTTTAACCAGCTCGCTTACCGCTACGCCGTTGATGGCCGTTATCACATCGCCGGGTTGCAGCTTTTGTTTGATGCCCAGCGTATCGGCATAAAAACCGGTAACCACCAGTTTATCATCAATAAAGCGGGTTTGCACAGGCAGCACCATGCGGCCGCGGTAATCTTCCAGTGCGCCGCGACTCGTCCATAAGCCGGCGTGGGTATCGTGTATATTGCTGATGAGCGACAGCGCGGCCATCTCGTAATCCAGACGGTTAGCCGCTTTCGCAAACTGCGGGATATAATCGGTCAGGTTTTGTTCCCAGTTTTGGCCAATGAGATGCTTGTACGGAAAGAAGTACTGAATCATGTTCCAATACCGGTACAGGGCCAGCAACCGCATCCCGGCATCCGGGTAGTTGATACCATAATACGGTATCTCGTGGTTAAAAATGGGATTGCCCACGCCTTTAACCAAATCAATATAATAGTTACTGCCGGTGTTGCGATGGTCTACGATATACTTAAGTTTTTGGGCCAGCGCCGGGCTCAGTTCGCCGGGTTTAAACACGCTGCCATAGTCGGGCATCTGGGCGGCAGTTTTAGCATCAATAGGTTTATAGGTACCAAAGGCATCCGGTGTGCCAAAGCCATCCACCCATTTTTCTAAAACGGAATTAAAATCAGATTGATTAGTAGTTTTGAGCACTTGCGGCAATACCCTGAACAGCTGCGCATCCATATTAAAATTACCTTTAGCCACGGCCGGGTGATGGTATTTAACCAAGCCCCAAACCTCGCCTAACAGCTTTAGGTTTTGTATTTGCCGGGCGTTCAGCATAACAGTGTCCACACCCGAGCGGCGGGCAAAAGCGGTATCTTTTTCGGCCGGTAAAAGCGCTAATTGCTTTTGGGTAGCGTCTTCAACGGGCTTTCCGTCGATGTATAGTTTAAGGTCGTCTATCCAAACCTTACCGGCACCGGTTAGCAGTCCGCCAAATACGATACTTGTGGCACGCTCGTCGTTGTAAGGCACTTTAATGGTATAATCTTTCCAGCCGGTAGTGCCGGTAACGCCTGTTTTATACATGTTTTCGAGCGCCAGCATGGTGTCGCCTGCATCAATCCGCACCCAAAGTCCGGCATAACCGCCGGTCACACCTTCGGTTTTAAGTCTACCCTTAAGCTCTACATTGCTACCTTTAAAAGTGCTCTTAATAACATAAACAGCTGAAGACAAGGCATCACCGCCGCCGCCTTCGCTGCTCAGCATTACTGCGTAACGTCCCTCAGCTTGGTTGGTACTGTCTAAAGACCATCCCGAACCCCTCCATGCCGTGGGCAGGTGCCGGGCATCCAGTTTCTCGAAGTTTCCGTTAACGGTGATTTTGTTTTGTGCCGATGATGTGCCAGCGCACGAGCCTAACAGCAAACCCAGCCAGAAATATCTTTTCATGATAAAGTTTATACCCGCAATATGCGTTTTATTTTAAGTTTTGGCTGTATACTTCGTGTTAAAAAAAGTTAATGCGGGTTGCCCTCACACCGGCACATATTTATTCAATATTTTACCATTCTGGTAAGCCGTAGAACTTTCGAGTTTAAATGGCTTTCGGGCATCAAAAATCCGCATGCCCTCGCCTATGGCAATGGGATTGGTAAACAGGTAGTATTCGTCAATAAGGTTAAGGCTGATTAGTGAAATGACGAACTGTGCGCCGCCGTAAACCAACAAATCTTTACCCGGCTGCTGCTTAAGTTTCTTGATGGCGGCAGCCAGGTCGCCGCTTTCGGTTTGCAGGTTGCGGCCGGTAACACCTGTTTGGCTGCGGCTGAATACTACCTTATTCATGTTCACCATCCGTTGGGCCAGTGGTTGCTCTACGCTATCAGGCTGATGGTCTACCACGTTTTCCCAGTAATTAACAAAACCGGGCGTCATGTTGCGGCCCAACAAAATAGTATCGCAGCTATCGGCAATAGCTAATATCTGGTTAAACATGACATCGTCGCGCTGGCCGCCGGTCCACATCCAATCTAACTCACCATTGGGCCCGGCCACAAAGCCGTCGACGGTAATTTGCATCTGTAATTTTAATTTTCTCATGGTTTGTAATTTTATAATTGGTTAACTGATTTAACATCACAAATATCCATAAACCTCAGGGAGTCTGTAAGGCCGGTTTGCGACCAATCAGCGGGTGATTTGCGAAATACGCGGGAATTTTGATAACTTGTGGAATAATTAACTGCGCATGAGATGATTCCCTCGATGTTTTTCGTTTTAACGGCCTTTGTGGTTTTTTATATAGTCCTACATTACACACTTAAGGCGTCTCCCGCGTCCGGGTTCAAGTCCTTTATGCTATCAGGTGTGGGCAAAGTGCTGACGGGATTGATTGCGGCTGGATTGCTGTTCGGTGGCTTAGTTTGTTTGATGATATTATCAGGCGGCATGTGTTGATTTACGGGACTACCATACTAACAAACCGTAATCCATTTGAAACCAGCACAAATTTGGAGAATGAGCTTTGCGATAGGCAGCCCTTGTTTAACCTCCTATAAACTGATTGGCTCACCCACTAACGCTTGATTTGCTCGCGCCACTATTCAAACAATCCGCAGATAATTTGTAACACAGACAGAAATACAATACCTTGTTGGTCACTTAAAAAATGCAAGAACTGATTTTTTTTCTAATTGCCGCACTATCGCTCTTTATAACTTATAAAGTTTTAGGTTCTCTATTTAAAGTTTTGCCCGAGTCGGGCTTCAGGTCATTTATGATATCCGTTTACGGCCAAATATTTACAGGCTTCACATCGCTGTTTATCTTGTACGTGGCTTATATTTTTGTTTTGGTGAATATATTAGGCATTCGCTGTTAATTGAACAGAAAATATTTAAAAAGAAAAAAGATTCATATCGGTTTGCCCCACTACTTTGCAATCAAAAATAATCCGACTACACTTAACAGGTAAACCAGTAGTACAACAAGCGAATCGAGCCCCATGCGCAGGTACTGTTTGGGCGAACTAAAAATCAAGCCTACGCTGTAAATGAGCGTAAGCAATAGCGCAATACCGGTTAAATAGATATCTGACGGATGCGCCTGAGGCAGCGACGGCTTGGCAGCAATAGCCGAGGCCAGCAAAAAAAGTACCGGTAAAAATGCATTACCACCCAAAATGTCGCTTATGGCCAGTTCGTAATCCTGCAGCTTAATAGCGGCCAGTCCGGTAGAAATCTCGGGAAGAGAGGTAGCCAGCGCCAGTATGGTGGCGCCAAATACTAGCCCGTCTAAATGTATCTGTTTTGCCAGGGCCTCGCCGCTGGTTTCGAGCGCAACACCTGCCACGAGTGTTAGCAGCGCACAAAACAGGAAAAGGCCCACCACCTTGGTTATCGATTGATTAGCTTCCTGCTTCTTTTCCGGTTTTTTTGAAGGCTCAGTATCGGCTGCCTGATTGTCTTGCTTTGTCGTGCCCTTTTTCCAGGGCAGGCCTTTTCCGGCCTTGTTAACCAGTAACAGGCTCAGCACCCAAACTGCCACAATCAGCAAACTCACCGGCGATATGCCGAAAACAGCAATGCCCGCCGGGAACTGATGCCCTACCACAACCAACGTAAGGATGGCGGCCACGCTAAGCGCTTCGAGCAACAGCGTCATGGATGCTGCTACAAAAGTAAGCGCTCCTTTTTTGCCCAAACCAAAAACATCTAAAACCACCAAAACCACCGTTTGCAGCGCAATACCACCCAAAATATTGCCGGTGGCCAGCTCTAAACTACCTTTAATGGCTGCACTAACGGTAATGGCAATCTCGGGCAAATTGGTTACGATAGCCAGTATTACGGTACCGCCCAAAGCTTCACCCAAATGAAACCGTTGCGACAGCGTATCCGTAGTTTTTGACAAACGTATACCGGCCCACCATATAGCGGCCGCGGCAGCCGCAAAAACGAGCAGTAGCAAGGGCAAAGACAAAGACGAAATATGCATCGGGCTAAGCTGTTGAAATACCAGCAATGCTACAGCAACCCGTTGCCGTATTTGTTTTAATCTGAACCTTTTATTGGTGTAAGTGTATTTAGGCGGGCCATATAAAAGCCAATACTTCAGTTTGAAATATTGATGAGCTGTAGATTTTATCAATCTTTCTTCAAGGCTTCTACCTCTGCTAAAGTCATCGCGTTGTAGCTAACACCGAAAGATTTAGCGTAGGCCTCAATCGGTTGGTCAAAACCGGCCTTTTTACGCAGCGCGTTTACCTCTGAAGCGTTGCAGATGGGCCAAACAAATAGGTGCATTTCTGTTTTGCCGGTAGTTTTGTTGGTGGCAGTAAGGCTGTAAATCTGCGTTCCAAAAATTTGTTCCTTGCCTTCTTCCATCAGTTTACGGTCCAGCATCTGCCCATACATCCTAAACGGAATTTCTTTTTGTTTTGCGGCCTGCTCAATTACGTTAATGTAATCCTGAATATGCGACGAATGCTGAATTACGTTCCAGGCGGCCTCGTTAGTAGGCTCGCCAACCAAGCTTTTGCCGGGATAACCGTAGGTTTTGATAATAGATTTTACTTGCACCAAATTTAACGAATCAACCCGCTGCATATCCGTTAGCAACACCATAAACAGCCCCTTAGCCGGCCGGTTAAATAATGCGGCGATAGAATCCGGTTTGCCACCGCTGTTCAGAGCCGTTAGCGCTGCCCGGTATTTTTGGTCGAGCACGTAGATGCTGTCCAGCTTGTGTTTGAGTGGCAGGCTGAGTTTAGTCTGCGCCTGAGCCAATAGGCTCGAGCAAATTAGCAGCATGATAAGTTTTGGTGTCATTGAGGCTTGTAATTGGCATGATGAAGGTAGCAAATTATCAGGTGTAATTCTACTGTTCCTCCACCACCCGCTGCTCAAAAACCAGCGCACCCAGTAAGGTGCACACGCCAAGCATCAACATCCATTTAAACCTGAGCACCGCCTGCAAAAAGGTTTGGGCTGCGGTATTGTCCATTAGGGTGAGCATGCCATAAATTGTGAGTAAACCGGCTACGATGCCCAACAGCGCAAACAGGTTAAAGCGGATGTCGCTTTGCCGTTTGAGTTTTAACTTTAGTTGTGTGCTTACCTTGGATGCAAAGTTGTATGGCAGCCCCTCGGGTGGTTCCTGTTTAAGTTTCTGGAACAGCGACCGGTAGTCTTCCAGCTGCTGCCTGTCGGGTGCAGGCAGGTTACCGGTATTGAAGCCGTGGCCATCGTCTAACAGGGATTGTAGTTGTTCGTCGGTCAGCTTTTTCATGTTTAGTGGTTTATATCGTGTTCAACTTTGTCTTTCAATAATTTGCGGGCCCTAAAAAGGTGGCTTTTTACCGTACCTTCGGGGATGCCGGTAATCTGCTCAATTTCGGCACAGCTAAATTCGTTTAAATGGTACAGGGTAAGCACCGTGCGGTATTGCAGCGGCATTTGGGTAATCAGCAAGTTTACGTAGGCGGCCGTATCTTTTTGCACCAGAGCACTTTCGGGTGTATCGTTGCTGAAATGATAATGGTCAATGTTGTCCGGATAATCGGCCTTCAGGGTGGCTTTGCTGCGTTTTACATGGTCAACCGCAGTAACGTAAGCAATACGGGCAATCCAGGTAGACAGCTTGGCCTCGAACTTAAATTTAGGCAGGCTTTGGTGCACTTTGATAAATACTTCCTGACAAATATCCTCTTTATCCTGCAGGTGCTGCACCAGGCGGTTTACCACAAAAAACACCAGCTTTTCGTACTGCTTTACCAAACGTTCAAAGGCGCGGAAGTCTCCCTTCAATATTTTGGTTACAACTTCCTTTTCATCAAACATATAGCAGTAGTCGGCACGGATGGGTTTACGGTTGCAAAAATTAAATAAAAATATTTGCAACCGCCGCCTGCCTTTTACCGACTACTGTAGCAAATCACTTAATTTTAAGCGCCATGAAACAGTTAATGCCCTTTATCATCGTCATCATATTTTTTGTACTGATAGCCGTTTTCATCCTGGCGCTGTACAATTACCGGCTCAAAAAACGCATTATTGATGCCGGTCCGCTCGACGAAACCGGGCTCAAATTTCTACAAGAAATATCAGGCTTTGGCACCGAAGCCATGAAGTGGGCCATCATTTTGTTTGCCGGCGGCCTGGGCCTGGTGGTGCTGCAATTTGTGCCTTACAGCGCCGAAAACTCGCCGCTCCCCTACGGACTCGAAATTATGTTTATTGGCGCCGGCTTTTTCCTTTACTACCTCTTTATCCGCAACCATCGCCGTCATCAGAACCGCTAAACTGTCTTCGCGGTAGCTAAGCTTCCATACCTTTCGTGTCAATTATTCTCTCGTTTTAAAAAGGCTCATTGCCTTTAAGGGGATTGTTATGCCCTGACTTTTCTGTAATCCTTTAATCACTCACTCTCATGAAAACCAAACCCTGCATCTTTATACGCATCAGTGTTTTATGGCTGATGTTAGCTCAACGCCTGATGGCTCAAACCCCGAATGGCAACCTTACAATCAAAGGCATCCTGGCTGATTCTGTCAATCATCAACCGTTAGCCTTTGCGACGATAAAACTCAGTAAACCTGACGGCGAAACCATAAAAGCGGTCATCAGCCGGGAGGACGGTTCATTCAGTTTTAACGGACTACCAGCGGCAACCTACCAGGTTACCATAGCGATGATAGGCTATGCGCCCAAAAAGCTTGATATCCATCTGCAAAGAAATACGGATTTAGGGGTGATGCTGTTGCAGCCGAAGGTTAACCAACTGAAAGACGTAGCCGTAGCAGGCACCCGCCCGCTCATCAGGCAGAAAGCCGACCGCATTATTTATGACCTGCAGGCCGACCCCGAAAGTAAATCGACCAGTGTTTTGGGCATAGTGCACAATATACCTTACCTCACGCTGGATGGGCAGGATAATATACTGTTAAAGGGCA
>CAXYKR010000247.1:0-14011 GCA_964277815.1 uncultured Mucilaginibacter sp.
ATTTCTACCACCAGGTAGTCAAAATCCAGTTCTTCTTTATAATCGCTGATTTTCTTTTGCTTGTCCTCTTTTCCCGCATCCGAAAGGCCCACCTGCTCGATAGCCTCCATGGCCTCAAACACCATATCAATGTCGCGGCTCAAAGGTTTGATGTTGGCCGTTACAAAGTTAATCGGATTATTAATCTCGTGCGCAATACCAGCCGTTAACTGACCGAGCGAAGCCATTTTTTCAGATTCTACCAATTGCCCCTGCGCTTGCTTGAGGTTATCCAGTGTTTTGCTCAACTCCAGGTTAGATTGATTTAACTCTGTAGTACGCTCAATTACTTTAGCCTCAAGGATTGTATTCTGTTCACTGATGATGCGCTCATTCTCTTTCAAAGCCTTCAACGCCTCTTCCTGCGATTTTTCCTTTTCGGCTTTAAAGATGTTGATTTTATCAGCCAATGCGAAAGACAGTAGCACCGCCTCGAAAGCCGAACCTATTAACAAAACGGAACTGGTAAGCTTGTTGTAAGGGAACAGGATATTTAAATCCTTGAGCACATATATTACTACGCAAACGATAAACACCGACCAGGCAATCAGGAAAAACTTGGCTGCCCTGTATCCCCTGATAGCTATCACCACGGCCATAATTACTACATAAATGGCGCTCAGCATAGCTGCCACCAGCACTATAGTATAACTGGCATTAAAGCGCCCAGTAAATGCCAGAATAATTTCAATTGCGTAAACCAGGAAGAACAAGTAAGATAACTTGTGCAGGCCCGGCGCATAAAATTTAGACGACAGAAACTTTTTAGCAAACTCGATAGCAGATATCCCAATGAGTGCCGACGAAACGTAGATACTTAAATTAGCTGTTACCGGCTTATCAGCTAATACAAACCTGAATATATATCCTTCCAGGCAGGCCTGTGTTAACAAAACTACAAAAAGGTACAGTACGTAATACAGGTAGTTTATATCTTTAACCGTTATGTAGACAAACAAGTTATAAAGCAGCATTACCAGGATGATACCGGCGTAAACGCCAAACAAGAGGTCTGAGTTTGCGGTATTGACAATTACATCTTCTAAAGTACCCAGGTATAAAGGCAGCACTAACTGTTTATAGCTTTTAATATGAAGATAAAACGTACTGCTCTGACCACGTGACACGTTTACGGGGTACACATAGTTTTGATGCCGGATAAGCCTGGCGTTAAAAGGCTTGCTTTGACCGCTCGAATTAGCCAATGTCACTTTTCCGCCATCTACCTGATAAAAGTCTACGTTATCTATGGTAGGCTGTGCCAGCTGTATCCCTAAGTCGTTGTGCGATGAGTTATTGCGAACGGTAAATTTTATCCAGTAAGAATAAGGCGAAATACCCAGATTAGGGTATTCGCTTACTGACTTTTTAAACCGGCCGGATTGCATGGCTTGGTTTAACGAAAGGCTGGAGTTGGTATCGGTTAATATTTCTATTTTGTTTCCCAAGGGTTGAAAATCGCCCTTAAAGTCGACCAATTGCTGACCAGACGCGTGCTGTAAATAACCGCTGACAAAAAACAGTAAAATAAGGAGTTTTAATTTATACATGTGCCTGGCTTGTAACCTTTACCATAAAACAGATTAATTGAGTGCCTGAATTGAATGTGCTCTTAGTGCTGACCCGTGAAGAAAAGTTCGCTTTTATCTTTTCTGAGCGACCGGGCAACTTCAACATCACCGGCAACCGATACCTTCATTAAAAACACCTCGTACCGCTGCTCGGCGCTTGCACCCATTTTAAATACGTTGAAGAAACGCTGCCTCAAAACGGTTAAATCCTGTGCGGTTTGCGCCGAGAATCCGGCACCACCACCATGAATCAGCCTGTTAAAAAAGAATGCAGGCGACAGCATTGGGTGTACCGCTACGCCGTTTTGGTTAGCGGTAATCCAGGCCCGCTGTACCGCTCTGCCGGCGTTTAGTAATTGGGTATGCGAAAACTCGGGAACGGTGAATAAAATAATGGCAGAAGCGCTTTTTACCGATTTAACCGACATCTTTTTAAAAGCATTGCCCTTGTTCCATTTAGACAACAGTTCTACCGCTTTCCAGTCGCCCGCAACTTTAAACCCGGCTATCTCGCCCTGGCTGATATCAACCGAGGCCAGTTCTACCCCATCTTTGGTTTTAAGCGCATCCTCTTTGTTCCACCTGATTTCGTGGTAAAATTCTTCGTGGCCGAGCTTGTTTAACAAACGCACCTTATCGGTTTCTGCAATAATATCCGACAATTCGTGCATATCATTGTCCTCTTCCACATGAAACATCTCTACACCATTATCTCGAATAGCATCCTGCAACTGATTAAAGAATGCACCATTTAAACGGATACGCTCGCTGTTTTTACGATTGGTAGCACGGGTAAATATGCCCTGGGCAAGCTTAAGGTCGGTAGTGCTTGCCTGATCTGCTTTGTTAAAGTTGATGACTGCAATAAACTCCGGAGTATTGCTTACCGGAAACAGCTTTACCTGATCTTGCAAACCAAGCGCGCCGGCTTCCAGGTGGATATTTTCGATAGCTGTTCCTAAAGAAAGGTGTGCACCCATCTCATAGTAATCACCCCAAGACCATGACCTTACTTTATCGTGGAACAAGAACAGAATACCGTTACTAAAATACCATTTCCAGGGCTGGTTATTACCTGCCGACGGTGCAGCAATAGCTGCTTCAATCAATTTATCAAGCTCATCTGCCGTTGGCTGGTAATCAGCCGTAAACCCACCTGCTAAAAACCCGGAAGCGATGCTTACCATATTCTCTTTAGTTAATGGTGCATGAGGATTAGCGGTTACTGATACATTTTCTTGCTGATGTTCCGTCTCGTCCTTAATCAGGTCTTCCATATCTACATAATACCGTCCGGAAGCATGAAACTGGTTGAGCAGTAAGCGGCGGCTCACATCGGTAGTCAAAGCACCTCCCAAAGTAACCGACGAGGCCAGCTGCGGCCAGGTATTGATGGATTGCTCCACTTCGAGCATCGACGCTTTCAGACGGGTCGAGATAGTTTCGGCCCCAATCATCCTGAGGATGTATGGAATCTTATCTTCGTTAGATAGCCCTTTGATGTTTTGTGGGTCGAGCCCGTTAGCTAAACCATGTAAAATGTCGCGATTAGGTTCCAAATCAAAGCGCTCTACATCCAGCATGCCCTTATCATTGGTATCCATAATTACTGGGATTTGCAATTCACGAGCTTTGTAGCGGCTTAAAATCTTAATATCCAAACCGTCGCAAACCTCTACCAACAAGTCCAGCTTCCCGTTTCCGGTAAAAAACTGGTCCATGTTACCCTCGGTCAGGCCATCGCTAAAGATATCGACTTTTAAAAACGGGTCTATTTCGGCTATTTCGCGGGCAACAATTACGGTTTTGTTTAAACCTAAATTTTGCACCCCGGTACGTATACGGTTCAGGTTGCTTAACTCGGCGGTGTCAAAATCGGCCAGCCTGAGTTCGCCAAAAATACGCTCTATAGCCATCGTTAAGGCGATAGACTGCCCCACTGATAAACCGATGATACCTATTTTCTTTTTTTTAAGTTCGTATTGCTCTTCACGGGTAATTTTGTACTGGTTTCTGTTGGTTCTAACCTCAACAAAGTCTTCTTCATCCAACAGATGTACCAGGCGTTTACTCCAAGGATAGTATACCCAAACGCCGTACTCATCCATATCCCTCCCGGCCAAAAAGGTGTTAATAAGTGCCAGATATTCGTTTGCTTTTATTTTTACAGAAGGGTTTTTGCTTTTAATAAGCTCCTGCAGTTGCCCATACATTTCGTTTTGCACAAAAGAAACTTGTCCGTTTTTAAACAGTTCTTCAAGTGCCTGTTTGTCCTGCAAGTCAGTAACCCGAAATATAGTTGGCTTATATAATTCCGGCGAATGGGTGTCACCGGCTAAGTACGATTTCAAATCCTTCATATATGTGTATAAATTTACTTATACGAAAAATAGGAAGGCAGGTTTGGTAAGCCTGGTTAATTGTTTTAAAAAATGCTTAACTTATTGATATCTACGCTACCCTCCAGATGATTTTTATTGGCCCGGGCAATAGTGTCTGCCAAACTCCACTTTTCGATATTAGGGATTCTGAGCTGAAGGTCAATCAGGATTTCTTTGTCTTTCAGCTTGTTAATTCTTGAGTCTTTATCCAAATCGCGCATTTGGTAAATCGCAGCTTTATCTTCCTCTTTGGCTAAATGCAAATCATACAGATTTTCTAAAATCATGCAGGTAGCAATTAAATCCAGTTTAGGATAATAAAATGTACCATTGTTACCAATATTTTCTATCAACACCATACCGGCATTAACTACCGGCTTAACGGTGTACGGAGCGCACAAGGCAAATAAAGATTGCAGACCTATCTGGCTGCAGATAGCTATGCCAGCACGGATAAGCAAAGGGCTACCTATGCCGTAACCGGCCAAATCGGGAGAGTTCCATAATCCGCAAACTTCGCCGGTACCGGTTTGAGCCTTTTTCCAAACCAAATCATAGATGTTGGTATCCATGGCGCCGGTAGCCTCCTCGATAGGCAGGGGCTGACTGCCGCCAGCTACATGTACGCGAGCACCGCCATGCACTTTTTTACCGTCGAGCGATTCAACAACAATTACAAATGCGGCAGGATTATATTGCCACTCATTTTTAGAGGATGTTACCTTTTTGATGCCTATACTGGCCAGCACGTTGGTATGCCCTTCAATAAAAAGGCCGCAGGTATCAGGTTCATCTATTGCACGGAATGCCCTTAATCTTAAATGAGGCTTGTCAGCAATTAAGTTTTCAGTCATTGATTGTTAAAGCAAAAAATCTGTCGGCGTAACCATGTAAATATTGCATTGATGTTGCAAAGTTAATGGTTAAACACAAATTTGGCTTCAACAAGCGCAGGTTTTACATAAATTGGATAAAATCTGAATATATTTTATCAAAATTTGACAACCTGCGCTATCGGAAAAAAGCCCGCAATTAACTTAATCTCAGATTAATAACTCTACTTAAGCAAAAATTAAAAATAATTGAGCCTATGCCTTAATTTTATTGAATTTATAAAGTAATACGCCATGTGCTGGTACATTTACAGGTAGTTTATCTTTATCAACAGTTAAAGCAGCTACATTTTTTTGGCGCCATAGATCACGAACGGTTTGCTTGCCCGAGAGGCCTAATTGTTTAAAATCGCTGTAAGAAAGCTTAACCGGCTGCATCCCAAAGTTACAGAAACCAACAGCTTTACTGCCATCCTCCAGTTGCTTGGTATATATCCTTAACTCGCCAATGGTTTGCACGCAGGTAGCTTGCTTGCCCAAAGGGTCCTGGTTTATGGCTATCACTTCATCATTGGTGAGTAAGTTAAGGGTAAAGTCATCCATCTTTTCCATATCGCAACCAATTAGCAACGGAGCGGCAAAAAGGCTCCACAAGCTAAAATGCAGGTATTGCTCATCGGGTTTAAGCTTGCTGGGGTGCGGATTACCCCACCCCACAGTGCCAATTACTAACATATCAGGGTCGTTCCAGTTGCCTGGCTTGGCATAAGGAGCCGATTTATCCTGCGCTAAGGCAATACTTTTCACGCTTGTCCAGGTGTCGGTGATATCATTGGTGGTGCGCCATAAAGAGCCCCCGGTAGAGCCTCCCCATTTCCACACATCCGACATACCGTACTGGCATAAACTAAACACAATATCGCGCGGCTGCTGCAACAGATATTTACCCATTAAATCAAACGGTTTAATAGCAGTAGCCAACTGGTTGCCGCCTTTGTAAGATAAGGAGCTTACCTTATTAGGGTCATTTTCGGGCAGGCCGTCTATTACGTTACCATAGCTGCACCAATCGTATTTTAGATAATCAAAACCCCATTCACCGTATTTTTGTGCATCCTGTTTTTCGTAGCCGTAACTGCCTGCACAACCGCCACAGGTCCATGGGCCGGGGCTCGAATATAAACCTACTTTTAAGCCTAACCCATGTATGCTATCGGCAAGTGCTTTCATGTTGCCGAACCTTACATTGGGTATAATGTTACCGGCCTCGTCCCTGAACTTACCGCGTAAGCTTGGGTCTTTTGAGTCGCGGTGATTTTGCCAGAAATCGTCAACATTGATATAGGTCCAGCCATGGTTAATTAATCCGCTTTTTACCATGGCTGCTGCTGCACGTTTAACCTTTTCGGCCGATACCTCGCCGGCAAAGCAGTTCCAGCTGTTCCAGCCCATGGGCGGTGTAAGAGCCATTTGCTCACCGCATACAATGCGTAATTTGCGCTGAGCGCTGCCTTTAGTATTTTTTGCCGTCAGGGTTACTACATAAGTTCCGGCTTTATTGAGCCGCCCGGTAATTAACCCGGTGCTTTTATTGATGCTTACGCCTTTGGGTAAACCAACAGCCAGGAAAGCCATAGGCCGGATGCCGGTGGCTGCCACCTGGAATTGCAGCGGCGAACCAGGCCGCACACCAAATACCGACGCACCGTTAATACGGGGTGATGCCGGAGCTTTAGGTGTTAATATATAAGGCACTTTGGCAATAGGGTTGAATGTAGTAATGCCACCTGCGCCACTGCCTTCAAACCTGGCATCAGCCCAGTCAGCGTGGTCGTAATAATTGCCATTACCGCCGTCGGTTACAATAAGCTCGAGCATTTTTACACCTGCTACATTGACCTTGCAAAACCGGGCACTATCACCCAGCCGCATTACACCGCTCGACCATAGCTTTTTACCATCGCCATTTACTACGAACTCAGTAGCAGGCTCGTGGCCTTTTATTTCGTCGTCGATGCCTACGTAAGTGGTGAATGCGGACGCCTTGCCATTGAGCTCAACCATTAAAGAACTTTCGGCGTGAGTACCGAAACCACGCTTAAAAGTTTTACCGGCAATGGTGATGGTCTTTCCATCAACCGTTTTATTTTTTTGGGGTACTCCGTAGCCTTGGGTAGCGTTGCTTAAGTCCAGCTCGTCAAGCCAAACGGTTTGTGCTTGCGCGTTCGAGGCCCCTGCAACGGTGTACAAAATCAGGCTTGTTAACGCTGGTAATATTTTTTTATATAGTGTATTCATTTGTTCGTTTTTGTGAATTGTTATTTCGCAGCAAACCGCCACCAGTCTAAATTAAACAGCTTTTCGTTTCCGCCTTTGAATATCAGGTAAACATCGTGTAGGCCTTTTACTTGCGTAACTTTAGCGGTCGACGTTTGCCACGCCTCGGCTCCGTTACCTTTAGGCACCTCGCAAGTGCCTATCATAACTCCGTCGGGCTTATCCAGCCTGATTTCGATACGGCCGCCCGCTAAGGGCATTACACCAGCTTCAAACCGGTTGGCTCCTTTGGTAAAATCAACACTTCTTATTTTGATGTAGTCATTGTTATCAATATCGGTTACATAAACAGACTTACTACCGCTGCTTGCGGTTTCAATCCCGCTTTCCCAGGCTATGGTTTCGGCCTCTACCCTGTTGTAAGGGTTCAGGTTTTTTACCGCTTTTTGAATAGCGTTTGCCGTTGGCGTTACGCGTTGCAACGTGCCATCGGCGTTAAAGCCTACTTCGTCTACACAAACCGAGCGGGTAAAACCGCCACCGCCGGGCAAAGCGCCGTTATGGTAAAATAAATAAGTTTTTCCTTTAAAATCAATTAATCCCGGATGATTGGTAAATGCGCCGCCTTTACCAATCACATCCATAATGGTATCGCGGTAAGTCCATGGCCCGGTTGCCGTTGGGGCGGTAGAATAAGCCAGATGCTCGGGTACGCCGCCTGCCGGGTAAAGCAGGTAATACAGGCTTTTACGTTTGTACAACCAGGGGCCTTCTTCGTAGGTGGTAAATCTTTTTTCGGTGGAGCTAACCGTGCCCTTAATTTTATTGGCAAACCAATCCTGCTGGTCGGCCGGCACCTGTTGTATGCCCACCGATTGGTCGTACGATGTCCAGTCAGCATTAAGTTTTACCCGCCACAATTTCGAATCGTTCCAAGTAAGCCAGGCCTGTTTATCGGCATCTATAATTACTGTTGGGTTGATGTTTGCCGCATCTGTATGCGCTGTAATGAACGGTTTTCCTAATATATCTTTAAAAGGCCCGTTTGCTTTATCTCCTACGGCAACGGCAATTACCTTGCGGTTGGTAACTTTATCTAACGCACTTACAAACCAGTAATATTTATTATCAACTGTATTTTTGATGCTATGCGATTGCAGCCCATCAATAGATTGAGCCCACTTAAAGGTAGTTTTTGCGTTATGTATGCGTAATTTGAAAGCCTCATCCGTAAGCGATACTTTGACGATGCCCACTTTTTGGTCGTAAGAGGTCATGTCTTTGTTCAGCTTTACATAATACAGTTGCGGGTTACCCCAATACAAATAAGCCTGCCCGTCGTCATCAATAAAAACGCACGGGTCAATGTATCCCCAGCCGCCCGAAATCATGGGTTTGCCTAAAGCATCTTTAAAGGGCCCGGTGGGATGGTCGGACACGGCTACGCCGATTGACATGCCCGAGCCCTTGGCATTAATTGGCACATACCAGTAAAATTTACCGTTGCGGGGGATACACTGCCCCGCCCAGGCATCCTTAACTGCCCAATCAAAGTTTTTGAGCGACAAACCCGTTCCCCTATCCGTCCAGTTAACCATGTCGGTAGTCGAATAAACGTGCCAGTCGTTCATGGTAAACCAAGTTGATTTATCTTCATCGTGCCCGGTATACAAAAACAAGGTGTCTTTATAAACCATCGGTGCCGGGTCGGCAGTATAGATGGTTTGTATAATTGGGTTCTGGGCTTTGAGCGCTCCGCCAAGGGTTGTTAAAACCACTGGGGCCAGCACCGCTAACTTTTTGTAATACATGCTATCTTCAAAGTATTTTACGCATATCCGATGCCGTACGCTGAATCAAAAGCAGCATTTACGACAAGCTAATTTATAGAATGCGTTGGGGTTTATACTATCGCTTTAACAGCCTATCATCATCGTTACACGCTTTTGTTGTAATGTTGATTAAATAGACCTTTACCTGTTTCTGCGGGACGAAAGTAGCCGCTTTTACATTTGTTTCATGACACGGATGTGCAAACAAATAGCCAGAAAGTTTAAGCCTGTATAAAAAGTGCCTTTAAAAAAACGGGGGATGCGCGACTTATTTAAAGCTCACCCAATCCACTTCTACCGTTGAGCCCTTGGCTGTAAAATAAAGGTCTTTCACCCCGGATAATTTACTTTTAACCGGTGCACTGTAGTCGTTCCAGCTATTTCCTTCCGGAACTTTAATAGTTGCAATGACCGGCCCCGTTGGAGAGCCTGCTCTTACTTCAAGTTCTCCGCCTTTGGACGACCATGCCCTGGCGCTAACGCGTGAGTTACCTGTTTTACCAAAATCAACGCGGTTGTACCTTACCCAGCCTTTAGGTGATGCAGGTATAATACTTTTCCAGCCGTCAAACTTTTTGGCGGTATCAATAAATGCAATGGTGGCATCCTCTCCTTTATCGCTAAACCGATCAATCTGTATTTTAGCGTTTGCTTTAGTAAGACCAACACCGCGAAGTGTCGGGGTTACTTTCTTAATCGTTCCATCAGTGTTAAAGAACAAGCTATCCGCGTGTATAGACCGGTTTTTATCGAAATTCGGTGATAAATCATTGCTATGATAAAACAGGTAATGTTGCCCCTTAAATTCAATAATAGAATGGTGGTTAGTCCAGCAACCAGTTGGATTTTCATCCATAATTACTCCGGTAAACTTAAATGGCCCTAACGGGCTTTTGCTCACGGCGTATTCCAGCCTTTCAATCTTGTTTTCTACGTGAGGATAGGTCAGGTAATACGTATCCTTATACTTATACATATACGGGCCTTCTTTTAAGCCTTTAACCGGTAAATCGCCAAGGGTTTTAACTTCGCCCTCTATCTCGAGCATATTGGGTTTTAGCTTGGCGGCGTAGATATTGCCTTGCGACCAGTACAAATAGGCCTGGCCGTCGTCATCCATAAATACGTTAGGGTCGATACCTACCACACCTTTAATAGGCTCGGCCTCGGGTTTAAATGGGCCAACGGGTGTATTGCTGGTGGCAACACCTATAGCAAAATGGCCACGGCCACCGGGCGCATCAGGTTTGGTAGTGGTTGGAAAATAAAAATAGTACTTGCCGTTACGGGCTATACAATCGGGCGCCCACATGCTGTAAGAGGCAGGGTCGGCCCATGGTATCTGCGTTTGGCTTACAATCATGCCATGGTCGGTCCAGTCGGTCAGGTTATCTGATGAAAAAACATGGTAGTCTTCCATCACAAACCAGCCGGCGCGGCCGTGCCCGGGCGTGGCTTTAATATCGTGCGAAGGATAAACATATACCTTGCCGTTAAACACCCTGGCAGATGGGTCGGCAGTAAACTGATTGGTAATTAACGGATTTTGCGCATTAGCTAATACAGCCTGCAACATCAGGCCTGCTACGGTAAGCGAACGTACTATTAATCTCATACTGATGTGCTTGAAGTGAGTATTTGTTATTGATGCGGGTTGAGTACCTATTTACTTAGCCAATTGGCTTTTTGCATCCAGGTAAATAGCGGCGTTGTCCAATCTGGCATGCCGAATATAAATCCATGCCCGCCTTTCGGATAAATGTGCATTTCGACCGGCACCTGATGATGGCGCAGGCTTTCAAAAAACTTAATGGAATTATCAACATCGACCAGCCTATCATCAGCCGCGTGAGTAATATACGTAGGCGGCGTTTGGGCATCTACCTGTAATTCGTTAGAGTATAGCTTCTTCAGCTCTTCGTTAGGATTATTACCCAACAGGTTTCGCCTCGAATCAGCATGGGTAAGCGAATCCTGCATGCTGACAACCGGATATACCACTACTAAAAAATCTGGCCGGAGGTTAGTGTTGTTACTATTTTCGATGACAGGTTGACGGTAATGTGTTGCCAGTGTAGAAGCTAAATGCCCACCTGCCGAAAACCCGACCACACCAATTTTGTGACTGTCCAGGTGCCATTTTTCCGCACCCTCGCGCACTATCTTAATGGCGCGTTGCACATCCTGCAAAGGCGCAATGGTTTTATTACTACTTATGGCATCATCGGGCAAACGATATTTTAATACAACCACCGCTACGCCGCGTTTGGCAAAAGCTTTAGCCGTAGCCACCCCTTCGCCGGCATAAGTAAGTACTTTATAACTGCCACCAGGGCAAACAATAACGGCAGTGCCGTTTGCCGTTCCTTCCGCCGGTAAATACACCTCGAGCGACGGCCGGATTACCCGGTAAACCATGCCCGGTGCTTGTTTGGCCGGCAACGCGGCAAGTTTACCCTGCCGGGCGTTAGGCACGGGCTTACCACCATATAAATCTAAAGTATCCTGGGCCAATAATTGGAAAGGTAACAGGTTGATTACGAACATCAAAATACCTGCCCATTTCGAAAACATCGCTATTAAACCTCTCACACCGGACGATTTACCCATAGACTATCTTATTATATGTTAGTCAACCGTTACATTTTTATACCCTAAAAGCGCCAGCATTTTGGCACCGTAGCGGCTTCCCAACTTGCGGTACCCCTCGGCCGTAAAATGCAAGCGGTCTTTAGCGCAGGTACATCCTGCTGATGATATCACGTGAGCGGTTGGGATAACCTGCGGCAGCGTAGCTATAATTTTATTCATAGATGCGCACGCCCCATTCTGGTCGGCATTAACCAGTTCACCGGCCAGCAAGGGTACAACTTTGGCTTTTAGGTTTAAATCGTTTAGCAAACCGTTGTAAATACCTTTAACTTTTTTGGTCCATAAGGTATCGTTAGTGTTTGATTCGCCCTGGTGTAATAAGATGCCTTTAATCACACCATCCTTTTGAGCCATTTTGGCTAATTCAACCAGGCGGTTGTAGGGATTACCATCGTACTGTTTGGCGGTATTTTTCATCCAGTCGGGTGCGGTAGCCAGGTAAGTTTGGTACTGGTCTTTTTCAAAAACCTCAATTTTAGCTCCGGCCACTGATACGTTGATGATACCCACTTTTATATTGGCAGGCAAATGAGCCAGCAACGTGCGGCCAAAATAGTCGGCCGGTGTTAGGCCCGTATTGCACCTGCAAAGCGGCGGTGTGGCGGTACGCCAGGTATTTTTGGTAAAATGACGTTCTGGGCAATCAACCGCCTGCAAAACTTTCATTCGGCTGTCAACAGTAGTATCCTGCGGCTCAAAGCGGGCGTTTCCCTCCATGTTCGACTGGCCAAAGCACAAAAAGATATAGAACTTTTTATCCTGCGCAAAGCCGGTAAAGCAAGCTGAGACTAATGCTAAAACCAATAATATCTTGTATTTCATGGTATCTCAAATACTTATTATGCTTCTATGATATTAATTTTGGTTGGATGCAGCTACCGGATATTGTGCAAAGGTTGAGGTATCTACCGCTTTGAAAATAAGTTGCGAAAACATGTACAAGCCGTTTTTCCAAACTTTAAAATCGTGTACGCCGGGCTCAATAAAGTAAATATGGGGCACACCTTTAGCCGTGAGGTAGTCATGAGTGCGTTTGCTGTTGTAAATCAGGTTGTCGCTGGCACCACACGAAATAAAAAGTAGTTTCAGCATTTTCTTAGCTTTTTCCGGGTCGGGTACCAGTTCTTCGGGCTTTTTGGTGTTGGGTGCTGCCGAAAACGCGCCTACCCAGGCAAACTTATCCAGGTTACCTAAACCAAAATTGAGCGACTGCCCGCCACCCATCGATAAACCTGCAATGGCGCGGTGCTCACGGTCGGTTAACGTAGAAAAGTTTTTTTCAACGTATGGGATAAGGTCTGTCAGTAAATCTTTTTCGAAGTTGGCAAAAGCCGCAATTTTATCGGCAGCCATAATGTTGCCAGTAGCGCGGTCGTTTTTCATAGCACGGCCGTTTGGCAGTACAACAATCATCGGCACAATCTTACCGTCGGCATACAGGTTATCCAGAATATCCTGCGGGTGCCCGCCGTTAAGCCATTCTTTCTCATCGCCACCAATGCCATGCAGTAGGTACAATACCGGGTATTTTTTCTTTTTGGTATAACCCGGCGGTGTATAAATTAAAGCCCGGCGTGTAGTATCTACAGATTTAGATGCATAACTGATAGTATCGATTTTACCATGCTGAATATTGCTGCGCACTACATCAAAACCTGCCGGCGCTGGCTGCACAACGCCCTGAGCAAAACTGCCGGTAGCCATAACCGCTACCACGGCTATTGTTGACATGATTTTTGCCAGAGGTTTTTGAATTGAAAATAGTGATTTAGCTTCGGATATCTGAGTTAGTTTCATCATACGTATTTCGATGGTTTACAGGTGTAAAATTGGTGGTTTTGGCAAAGCAACATGAAGAGCCTTAGCCATATTGTTTTCAAAGGTATATTCAGCGCAATCTGCTTAATTATAATAATCACGAAGAATAGTATACTTATGTTCAATAGCCGCTAAACAAACGTTTAAATCGATTGCAATTTAAAAAATCAAATGATAAGGCGTTTGTTTTTACCGAAAATAAACAGACATCTGTCGTAACTATATTTTCGCATTACCTGTTCGATGAAAATTAAACATTTATATCATACAATTGATTTTTAGTGCTATTTGCCCGGCGCATATTATTTCATATTTGTTCCGGAGTTTCTCATCTCATATAACGCATTTGCGTTAGGCTGGAAATTTATAATTTGGTTTTAAGGGCAGCGCGAGGCTGTCCTTTCTAATTTAAACTAATTGCCTAGTATTTCATCTTGCGGCTTAGCCCCTCGCCTTATTTTCCGGTTACAAATTGTAAGAAACAATCACGTCGCTAAATTTCACTTTCCGTCATTTGCTTGGCCAGCTTGCGATGCTTGCTCAGGTATTCGGATGGCAGCATCTGGTATTTGGCCTTGAATGATTTTGCAAAATAATTAGGGGTACTA
>CAXYKR010000248.1:0-2879 GCA_964277815.1 uncultured Mucilaginibacter sp.
GGCCTAATGCCGCAAGCACGGAGAAAGCGATAGCTTTTAATTTCATGAAAAGTATTTGTGTTAATGCCGTTAAGATAACAATTAGGAAATCTTATCCCAACTTAAACCACCACTTTTAGCCTGAAAGGCTTGTTGTAGTACTTGGTTTTCGGGTAGCGCCAGCTGAGGGTCGTGGGCAAAAATCTCTTCTACCGTTTTGCGGGCTAATAACAAAATCTCCTGGTCGGTGGCTAAATCGGCCAGTTTTAAATCGAGTACACCGCTTTGCTGGGTACCTTCAATGTTACCCGGGCCTCGCAGTTGCAGGTCAATCTCCGATATTTCGAACCCATTATTGGTCTTCACCATGGTTTCGAGCCTGATTTTGCCTTCGCGGCTTAATTTCTGGCTGCTCATCAAAATACAGTACGACTGCTCTGCGCCCCGGCCTACCCGTCCGCGTAACTGATGCAGTTGCGACAGGCCAAAACGCTCGGCATTTTCAATAATCATCACTGAGGCATTGGGCACGTTTACACCCACCTCTATAACGGTAGTGGCTACCATCAGCTGTGTTTCGCCTTTAACAAAGCGCTGCATCTCAGAATCCTTATCCGCAGCCGACAGTTTGCCATGTACCACACTAATGCGGTACTGCGGCAACGGGAACTCGCGCGACAGCGTTTCGGTACCGTCCATCAGGTTTTTCAAATCCAGCTTTTCGCTTTCCTGTATCAAAGGATACACCACATAAACCTGACGGCCTAACGCAATCTCACGTTTAATAAAGCCGAACATTTGCAGCCGCTGGCTCTCGTAAAAGTGCAGCGTTTCAATAGGTTTACGACCGGCTGGCAATTCGTCAATGACAGATACGTCCAGGTCGCCGTATAATGTCATGGCTAGCGTTCTGGGGATGGGGGTAGCTGTCATCACCAGAACATGCGGCGGTATAACATTCTTGCGCCATAGCTTGGCGCGCTGCTCAACACCAAAGCGGTGCTGCTCATCAATCACTACAAAGCCCAGGTTTTTAAATTGCACGGCATCCTCAATAAGGGCATGCGTACCTATCAAAATTTTAAGCTCGCCATTCAACAGCTTTTCATGAATAACGTTGCGCTCTTTCTTTTTGGTGGAGCCGGTAAGCAGTGCAACCTCTACAAAATCATCGCCCACCAGTTGCTTTACCGAAAGATAGTGTTGGTTAGCCAAAATTTCGGTAGGGGCCATCATACAAGTCTGGAAACCGTTATCAATAGCCAGCAGCATACTCATCAAGGCCACCACGGTTTTGCCGCTACCCACATCGCCCTGCAGCAAGCGGTTCATCTGTACACCGCGCTGGGTGTCCAGCCTTATTTCTTTAAGTACCCGCTTTTGAGCATTAGTAAGCGGGAAAGGAATTTTTTCCTGATAAAAAGTATTGAAGTATTGGCCTACCTTATCAAACACATTCCCCTTAAACTTATGGGTACGGAGCAGTTTGTTTTTAAGCAGGCGTAGCTGTATTAAAAAAAGTTCTTCAAACTTTAAACGGCGTTGTGCTTCATAAAGCAATTCCGGACTTTCGGGAAAATGAATATTACGATAAGCATCAACCCGGTTAATGAGCCTGAACTTTTGTAAAACGTATTGGGGCAGGTTTTCCTGAATGTCTTTGGCATGCTGCTCCAGCAAAATGCTAATCAGCTTTTGTAGCCCCTTGCTATCCAACGAAAAGCTTTTCAGTTTTTCGGTAGAGTTATAACCGGGTTGTAAGGTAAGGTTGCCTTTTCCCTTCAGTGTTTGGGGCGAGTACGGCTCCATTTCGGGGTGGGCCATCTGCGCTTTGCCATTAAACAATCCAGGCTTACCAAATATAATGTAGGCCTTGCCAATGTTCAGGCTTTTTTCGGCCCATTTGATTCCCTGAAACCAGGCCAGTTCCATTACACCGGTATCATCCTGCGCCTGTATAATTAACCGCTTAGTACGCTTATCTCCCAGTATTTCTTTATGGGTTAAACGCGCAATCACCTGCACATACGGCAGCTCAGGCTGTATATCCCTGATTTTGTAAAAGCGGGTGCGGTCAATATATTTAAAAGGATAGTGCTTCAGCAAATCTTCGTAAGAGAAAATGCCAAGCTCTTTTTTAAGTACCTCGGCCCTTGCTGTGCCTACTCCTTTTAAATAATCAACAGGGGTTTGAAATACCGATGCGTTCAAGGTTTAAATTAAAGTAGCCGGTTAGCCCTTGTATGCAATAACCGAAATTTCAACGTTCACGTTTTTAGGCAGGGCAGCTACCTGTACGGTTTCGCGGGCTGGGTAGTTGCCGGTAAAATAAGAACCGTAAATTTCGTTAACGCGGGCAAAATCGCCCATGTCTTTTAAAAAGATGCTGGTTTTTACAATATGGCTAAAGTCCAGACCGGCTTCTGTCAAAATGGCTTTGATGTTTTCGAGTACCTTGTTGGTTTCGGTAGTCAGGTCTGCTATCAGCAATTCGCCCGATTGCGGGTCTAAGGCTATCTGGCCAGATACAAAAAGCATATTACCTGCCATAACCGCTTGGTTGTATGGGCCAATAGGGGCAGGTGCGTTGGGGGTATTGATAATTGTGCTCATTACTTTTTCAGGATAAACCAGTCAATCAACTTCCAGATGATACCCAGTACAAACATGGTGATAGCAATCGCATTAATAATATGCATCACCTTCAAATTAAAACTGGACGGACGATTCGCGTCTTTTTTGCGGAAGAAGTACATAAAACAAAGTTAATAAAAAAGATGCCGTCTCATAAGTCAATTATGAGGCGGTTTTTTGTTTTAATAGAGCAAGGCAAGCCATTATCCCATGGCTGTACAGTAGTGGCTTAGTTTGGAGTTGCTTTGTTTGTTGATGCGTGTTTT
>CAXYKR010000249.1:0-4701 GCA_964277815.1 uncultured Mucilaginibacter sp.
TATTTGCCCAGGCGCGGCTCAAACGGGGTTTCCCATTTGCAAAAGCGTTGAGGTTGGCTACTTGTGTTGATGACCGTAAACGTGAGCATTACCGAATCTACCGATGCAGTTTGCGCCGGGATGCTTAGCCGCGTTTGCAGTCGGGCGGTATCTAACTGAGCCTTGGTGCTGTCTTGTATTGCCGTGGTGGTATCTTTTTGCGCGTGGCAACCGGCAGCAAATATGGCTGCCAGTGTGAATATGGTAAATAGTTGATGTTTCATAAAAAACCTCCAGCCCCCTCTAAATCTCCCCCTGAAGGGGAGACTTTTGAAGCTTATCAATTTAGTTAGTTAGCAAAAGTATCTTTTTTGTTGATTTCTGGTTCAATCACATAGTTAAGATACTTTTGCGGACTTATCGTTTAACCGGTAATATTATTAAAAAAAATTATAAGTTCTTTGTCGGGGTAAACGCGAGTTAGGTTGTCTCATCGGCAACATGGTTATTATATTTTTCAACTTTGCAGCAAATTAATCCGCCCGGTAGCGCTACCGAAATCGATTTCAGGGACGAGGAAACGCTTAACCGCATTTACCTCGAACTATACGCGGGCCTGCACCGGTATGCCTTTACGTTTGTGCAGGATGCTGCTCTGGCTGAAGAGATGGTGCATCAGGTTTTTTTAAAACTGCTGGAACGCAGCACGCCACTGGTGATACATACCTCGATTAAAAGTTACCTGTACAGGGCTGTTTACCATGAATGCTTAAACAGCCTGAAACAGCAAAAAACAAGGCAAAACATCAGCATTGATGCTACTTTGGCCGAACCTGTAAATACCGAAACACCGGCCGCTAAACTGCACTATACCGAGCTGGAAACGCAGGTACATGCCGCCATTGGCCAGTTGCCCGAGCAGTGCCGTACCATTTTTCAGTTAAGCCGTTTTGACGAACTGAAATATCACGAAATAGCTACCCAACTCGAAATTTCGGTTAAAACGGTAGAAACGCAGATGAGCCGTGCGCTTAAAAAACTCCGCATCAGTCTGGCCGATTACCTGCCCCTGCTGGCCCCGGCTTTAACAAAATTGTTTACCCTTTTACTACATCGCCATGATGGTTAATGATGATTTATTGGTGAGTTACCTGTCGGGCAACTGCACAACCGATGAGGCCGAAAAGCTGATACACTGGCGGCAGGCCCACCCCGACCACGAAAAGCAGTTTCAGGATTTTAAACTGATTTGGGACACCAGCGCCCGCTTGGGCTACCCCGGTCGGCCGGATGCCGCGGCGTCGTTACAGCGCTTACGGCAGAAAGCAGCCGAACAGGTTAGTAAGCCCGCTCCGGGTCAAGTAAGACGATTGCAAACACCCCGGTTCTGGTTAACCGCCGCAGCATCGGTGCTGGTTTTTGCAGCCGTGGCCTGGTGGTTTACCCTGCGCAATAACCAGGTGGAAGTCATCACCCAAAACCAGGTGCAAACCGATACCCTGCCCGATGGCTCGGTGCTTACCCTTAATAAAAATACCGAACTGCAATACGCCGGCCGGTTTAACGGGGCGCAGCGAAAAATAGCGCTTACCCATGGCGAGGCGTTTTTTGATGTAAAGCATCAAAGCCGGAGGCCGTTTATTATCAAAGCCGGCAGTACCACGGTACAGGTGCTGGGCACATCCTTTGATGTTAAAAACAACCATGGCCGGGTAGAGGTGATTGTAGAGAGTGGCATGGTGGGCGTAACCTCGGGCAGCCAAACGGTACTGCTCAAAACCGGCGAAAAGGCCGTAGTGCAGCCCAAAACGCACGTGCTCAGCAAAACCACCAACCCCGACCGGCTTTACCAATACTACCGCACCCGCGAGTTTGTAGCGGTGAACACCCCACTCTGGCGGATGGTTGAGGTACTGAATGAGGCTTACAACAGCCGCATTGTACTGGGCCGCAAACAACTACGCACGCTGCCGCTCAATACTACGTTTAAAAACGAATCGTTGGATGATATTCTGGCCATTATTGCCCGCACGTTTAATTTAACCGTGCTGCGTACCCCAAATCAAATTATACTACGGTAAACCCCTGTTAATGATATTTACTTTTACTTTATATCCGTTCCGTAACTGCTTCTTAATTATACTGATGCTGGGCTTGGCGCTCGCTGCCCGTGCACAAAGCCCGGCGCAGCCAGGTATAACATTGCAGGCTAAAAACACTAAAGTGTTTTTGGTGATGCAGGAGATGGAAAAACAGGCAGGCATTTATTTTTCGTATGATGGTCGCCTCATTAACCGCGACAGCCTGGTCACGTTAAATATCATCAACCAGCCCTTAAACACGGCTTTGCAAGCTGTTTTTGGCAACCGGTTTGAGTACCTGCCGCAGGGCCGCTACCTGGTCATCACACCAGCTATGCCCCATCTGGCTTTGACCAATACTGATGTGACTACCGATGGCAACAGCGTGTCGGTAAGCGGACTGGTAACCGATGAGCGCAGCGGCGAACGTTTGATGAACGCCAGCGTTTACGAAAAAGACCAACTGGTGGCCACCCTGACCGACGAGCATGGCTATTTTAAACTCAGGCTGCGGCCCGGTGCCTCGGGCAGCGTAGCGCTTACGGCCGGCAAAAGAATGTACCACGATACCACCGTGCATTTTTTACCATCCGTGCTGGTTAATGCACGGGCCGGTCTGGGGGCTTACCTGGCCGACAAAAGCCGCGGCAACCGGGTGGAGCGCACCGGCCTGGGCCAGGCCTTTATATCTACCCGGCAAATGATACAAAGCCTCAACATCCCCAACTTTTTCGCCAGCCGGCCGTTCCAGGTTTCGCTTACACCGGGGCTAAGTACGCACGGCATGTTTAGCCCGCAGGTGGTTAATACGGTGTCGCTCAACGTTATTGGCGGATACACGGCCGGAGTAAACGGCGTGGAGGCCGGTGGTTTGTTTAATATCAACAAGCGCGATTCGAGGTATTTGCAACTGGCCGGTATATTTAACCTGGTGGGCGGTAACATGACCGGCCTGCAACTGGCCGGCGCTCATAATTTTGTTTTAGATACCCTTAAAGGTGTACAATTAGCCCTGTTTGCCAACCGCACTGAGGGCAGTGTATCGGGCTTGCAATTAAGTGCCTTGAATAATGACACCCGGTATTTAAGAGGCGTTCAAATTGGCTTAATTAACCGTGCCGACACATCAAAAGGCATCAGCATTGGGCTGCTCAATATTATCCGTAACGGTTTTTATCGCATCAACTATTTTGCTAATAATTTAGCCAATGCCAACATTGCTTTAAAAACGGGCACACACGCGTTTTACAGTACGTTACTGCTGAGCACCAATATATCGAGCACTCAAAAATTTTACGCGTTCGGGTTGGGCATAGGTCATGATTTTATGCTGAGCGATAAATTTTACATATCGGCCGAAGGCAACTATCACCTGGCTAACAATACCCTGTGGGATAACCAGTGGGGACAGGCAAAATTACTGCTGAACCTGCAAATTACACCCAACATTAGCTTGGTGGCTGGTCCGACGTTTAATCATTACAAATACAATCATCGCTGGCACGTACCGGGTTACCGAAATATAACGCAAGCACCCGAAATATCATCAAACGCGCCTTACGTTCCGGGAGCAGCTACACAAACCCGGCAATGGCTAGGCTGGGAAGCCGGTGTAGCTTTTAACTCCGCATTTAAATCAGTTAAGCGCGAAAAAACATTTTCGCGGGCCTGGTATTTAGGCTTTGCAGCAACCGAAGGTAAGGGATGGGACGAGCCTTACAATTTTGTTACCGGGGCCGAAATTTCTTTGCAACGCGATTTGAACTCGGGATTGACAGGAATCATTACCACCGGATTTACTCATTTTGCTACCGATTCAAGCATTGACCCAGTGAATATACTTCCTATAAAAGCAGGTGTCAGATTAAAGATGAATAAACATCTCTACATTCAGGGAGATCTAGGCGAAGCTATTGGCATTGATTACCAACGCAAGCGATATATCATCAATCCGGTCACTAATACTATCGACAGTTACAGGATGACTTACAATCAAATGATGTATAGTTTTTCTGCAGGTTATATGTTTAATAACAGCTTTGATGCCGGTTTTAAATTTGAAGATTACGGCCTGCAAACTGATTATAAGCAGTTTGCCCTGCGTTTGGGCTACCGTTTAAAGCTTAGCAAATAATAATTGAGCCGCTTGTAAGGGTATACGTTGGCAATACCGTCTTAGAAGCAAAAAAACGATAATGCATTTTAAATCCCTATTCATTACGCTCTCTTCATGTTTATTAACGGTTGCAACCGTGTCGGCTCAAAGCAGCTGGAAAGTTGGCTTTGGTGTTAACTCGGGCCTGGCTACAGGCGAAGCTTTTCAATACACGCTGGGCGGCGACATCCACGCCGAAAAAATATTTAGCGACCGCGTAACCGGTACCCTATCGGCAGGTTTTACTCATTTTTTTGAGAAAGACCATTTTAGAGGTTTTTCGCAGTATGGCAGTCCTTATAACGTCATCCCGGTTAAGGCAGGTATCAAGTATTTTGCAAGCAAGCAGTTTTACCTGGGCGGCGAATTAGGTGCAGGCTTTGCGTTTGAGCAGTGGGGCACTTCGTTTTTGTGGTCGCCCTCGGTTGGCTTTGCCTTTAACAACGGCTTAGACCTGAGCCTGCGGTACGAAGATTTTACCAAAAG
>CAXYKR010000250.1:0-8754 GCA_964277815.1 uncultured Mucilaginibacter sp.
ATCGGCATGCCGTTAGCGCAGGCTTTAGAAAACACGGCCAGGTCAGCCTTAACGTTAAAATATTCCTGGGCGCCGCCTACTGCAACGCGGAAACCGGTCCACATTTCATCAAAAATGAGCAGGGTACCGTTTTCACGACAAACCTCGGCCAGTTCCTGTAAAAATCCGGGAGCCGGTGCTTCAAAAATAAATGGCTCCAGTATAACGGCGGCTACGGTTTCATCCAGCGCTGCTTTAATCAATTCGATGTTGTTATACTCGAAAGTATAAGTCATATCCTGGATGGCTTCCGGGATGCCGGCATTACGACTGGTAATACCGATATACCAATCGTGCCAGCCATGATACCCGCAACAGAATACTACATCGCGGCCTGTAAATGCCCTTGCCACTCGAACAGCTGCCGAACATACATCAGCTCCTGTCTTTGCAATTTTTACCGCCTCGGCATTGGGGATTACCTGCTGTATCAGTTCAGACAGCTCCACCTCCAGCGGGTGCATCAACGAAAACGTGATGCCGTCCTGCAATTGACGGGTAATAGCCTCATCAACCGCGGGGTAAGCATAACCTAACGACAATGGGCCAATGGCTGCATTATAATCGATATATTCATGCCCGTCGGCATCCCAAACGCGGGCCCCTTTGCCTTTCACCAGGTATTTGGGTGCTATGCCTTTGGTAAACTGCCCCGGACCTTTAGCCAGGGTTTGGGTAACCGGCTTTTGCACTTTGAGCGCACGCTCATATAATTTATCCGACTCAGTAATGTCGGGGTATTGGTTGTTGAAAGAAACTATATTAGGCATAACAATAATTTTTATTCGGCAAACTGGTTTTTCATCACCTCCGGTTGCAAGTGCAGGGTTTGGTAACCCAGTATTTTTTCGGCTATCTGCTTGCCGGTAAAGCCTTCGTACTCCAGCACCTGCGGTAACAAGGCAGGCCTGAACCATTTTTCGTTCAGGGCTATGGGCATTACCCGGGCCGTACGCTGATTTTTGAGTAAAACCTCGGCAGTAATGCTGTACAAGCCACCGGTCACAAAGTGGTCTTCGAGGGTAACCAGCAGGGCGCTATCTTGCGCTGCATTTAAAATAGCCTGCTCATCAACCGGCTTTAAGCATCGCATGTTGATTAGGCCTACCGAAAGGCCTTCCTGACGTAATATGGATACGGCAATCAACGCCTGTTCAAAAAGCAATCCGTAAGTTAAAATCGTAACATCGCTTCCGGTACAAATTACCTCGGCCTTACCGGGCCCAAAAGGTGCGTGGATGTAATCAGTGCGGCGGGTATTAATGCGGGTGTAGGCCGGGCTATCGCTTTGCCATATTCCGGGCAGCATTTTTACCAGGTCGTCTTCGTCGGCAGGGGCATACACAGTCATATCGGGCATGCCACGCATCAGGGCAATGTCTTCAATAGCCTGATGGGTAGGCCCATTGGCATCCGACAAAAAGCCCGGAATAAAACCACTTAATTTAACAAGCAAGTTAGGGATGGCTACATCGGTACGTACAAACTCGAACGCGCGCATGGTTAAAAAAGCGGCCAATGCATGTACAATCGGTACGCGGCCACGTAAAGCCAGCCCTGCTGCAGCGCCTACAAGTGTTTGCTCGGTAATGCCGGTATCAATAAAGCGCCTGCCTAAAACAGCCGGAATATTGCGTACCAGGGCGCGATTTTCAGCCGTCATCACGACAATGTTTTCATCGTGTAAGGCCGTTTGGGTAAGTAATTCTTCGTAGGTCATGAGGTTTAACGGACGATAAGTGTTTCGGAAGTAAGCGTGGTATGGTGATGCCCGTGCAGTTCGAGCAGTAATTGCTCTACTTCATCAGCCGAGAAATTACAGAACCAGCGGTCGGCCCGCTCCTGTATACTGGGCAGCCCTTTACCCCGAACGGTATCGGCGATGACTACGTTTATTTTACCGGTTTCGAAAGGAAAATCAGAAAAGGTGGTTTCGAGCGCATCAAAATCGTGTCCGTTAATTCGTTTTACCGCTGCACCAAAAGCCTCAAACTTTTGCGCTAAAGGCTCCAGCGGAATCAGCTCTTCGGTGCGCACGTTGGCCTGGAAATGATTACGGTCTACTACAAAAATCAGGTTATCCAATTTGTATGCGTTGGCTACCAGCAGGGCCTCCCAACAAGTACCTTCGTTAAGTTCGCCGTCGCCGGTAACGCAAATTACTTTATTGCTACCGCCGCTCATTTTGATATCCATGGCTACGCCAACCGCTACCGATGGCAAATGCCCCAGCGAGCCGGAATGAAACTCTACACCCGGAATGCGGGTATTAGGGTGCCAGTAGATATAATCGTTAAGGGTAAGATGATTGGCAAGGCGTTCTTTAGCCAGCAACCCCAGCTCGGCAAAGGTGCCGTAAAGCGCCGGCACATCGTGTCCCTTTGACAAAAACAGGTAGTCGCGGCCGGCATCGTTTAAATTGTTTGCCGTGATATTTAAAAAATCACTGTAAAGGTAAACCAGCAAATCAACAGCCGACAGGGATGCACCGGTAAAGCAGCCACCCCCGGTTGACATGCGCACAATATGCTCGCGTACATTAAGGCTTATTTGCTGTAATCTTTTTTTATGGATTGCTTCCACGCAGGTAAGGTTATTTAGATTATAAAAATAGATTGGGTGCTGCCGTAACAAGTGTTTTGGTTTGCTCCGGGCTAATGGTTTTAAGTTCGCTTAAATGGTTACGGTACCAGTTTACACCGGCGTAACGCGCATTCAACTCATAGAGTTCGCGGTTACGCTCCAGCAGGTCAAGAATATCCTGGCAGGAAAAATCAGGCTTATTCGGGTATAGTTCTTCAAATACCCGTTTAATAAAATCGTAGTCTTCGCGGTAATCAATGGTAAACCGATGCGACATGGAGTAATCCAGCCCGGTCTCCCAACTTACGTTAGCTATCTGGAATAAATGCGGATTTTCCCAGATAAATGGTGTGGTATGCTCTAACTCCAGCGGCCGGCTGGCTTCTATCCAGGTGAGCTTGAGGCAGGGTGCCGACATCACCTCTACGTCGTTGCCATCCGGATACGTAGCCGGATGAAGGTTGCTTACATAGTCGTACTCGCCGTTATTATCCAGGTAAAAACCAAGTACCTTGTCAATAATGCGAGGGTCAATCAGCGGGCAGTCTGACGGAATTTTCAGTACTACATCGGCATCCAACTCGCGCGATGCCCGGTAATGACGGTCGAGCAGATTGGTTTGGCTGCCACGATAAACGGCAACGCCTATGCGGTCGGCTTCGGCTGCAATCACATCGTCAGCGCTTTCATCAGACGTAGCCACCACAATAGTAAATTTATGCCTGCTCATTTGTACTCGTTCTACCATGCGGGCCAGCAAGGTTTTACCTAATACCGGCAGCATCACCTTACCGGGCAAGCGGCTCGACCCCATACGGGCCTGAATAACAATGACTATTTTGCTGGCTATCATGTATAAAATTTAGCAGACCTCGTTTAACTGAATAACCGTTTCGGGCAGCGGAGCAATCTCCTGCGGATTGAATGTCGTTTTATCTCCCTGGTGATTTAAGTAACACCGGCATACGTGCGCAATATGGGCAGCCGACTCACCACCGTTTTGCACGGGCATCAGCCGCTCCAGTTCGTCAACATCAAACCACGAATGCACCTTTTTACCGAGCGCTATACCAGTATAAACCACGGTTGAGTACTGGGTGATGAGCTCGCAGCAATTGGCAATCATGTGGTTGGTATTACCGCTGCTGTATACCAATGTACCAGCGGGAGCATATTTTTCAATTTCGGCAATGGCCCGTTCTTTATTTTCGTTGGGATGGAGTTTAAATAGCATTTGCCGGCCATCAGCTATGCGGGTGGCGTGAGTGATAAAAGCGGGACGGTTTTCGTAACGATAGGTTTCGCGCATATCGGTAGTGGCTACCATCACATAGTTATGATGCGGAAAATCGTTGTTACGGCATTGCTCCAGATTATCATAATTGGGCATCCCGGTAACTACAATCTTACTGGCCCGGGTACCTCTATCAGCAAAAAACTGCTGATAACCTGCCGAGGCTACGCAATAAATATCACACTTATTAGATGAGCCGTTGAGTGATGTATCGCCGCACCAGTAAGCAGGCAAACCGGCTCTTTTAACAAGTTCACTTTTAAAAGTATAACGGTCAATCATGCCCTCCTGCACCCAAACAGATTTATACTGCTTTAACCGATTGGGCACAATCATGTCAGAACAATACACTACTAAATCATACTCATGAAGCTTTGCGCCGTAATCAATCTGCGCACCTTGCTGCCTCAGGTAAGTTTCGGCCTGCTTCCTGAACTTGCGCGATAAGATAGTGCTGTTCAAAACCGAAGTATGGTTAAGAAAATAGTTAAGCAGAGGCGAATCAGAAAAAAGCTGACTAAACCAGCAATCTGCATCGGGTAGCTGGGCAGCTATACTATGCATTTGCAGGGTCTGATTCATAGAACCGGTCATGAATAATATTCGTTGCATATTCTTCCGGTTTAAGCGATGGGCGTTTGGGTAAAAAAGCGCTCGTCGGCCGGGCGCTGCCGCGTTTTTTGCAGTGCTAACTCGATGTTGATTAAACGCCTGTTTACCCTGCCTGATTGATTGTACAGCGCCTGCGGCACGACGGTAAATCGCGATGAAGAACTGAAGATTTCTTCTTGTATCCGAACCACGTCATTGTAAATCATGATCATGGTTTAAAAGTAGAACAGCTACCTTTAGGTAATGCTAATTATTAATTATCAAATAGTTAAAGCAGCATCAAGGTAACTTTAAGCCAATGTTCAGAAATTATCACCAGCTGCCGAATGTTTTGCACCTACCGACACGATGGTATGGCCAGTCAAAAACTGCCGGAGCTTAACCAGCTTATCAGTATTGATTAAATCAACGCCACATTGCAAAAGTGCATTCCATACTACCGGATTATCGGGCGATTTCCAGAGGCGCACTTTTTTTCCGAACCGGTGCGCCATGTTAACAAATCTGCACAAGCGCTGTTTTTCGTAATAAGGCAAGTCTCCTTTGCCTCGCCACTGAATCAGTGAAGAATATTTACAACTGGCGGTTTGGTAAATGTTTTGAGCTGCCGTATCTCGGGCAACGGTTTTTAAATCCTCATCAATAAAAGCCCAGCGCGAGCTTTGCGCCTTAAGCGCTTTAACCGGTTTATGGCCTGATAGTACAATCGTAATTTCGCGCTGTACAAAATGACCATCCTCCACACCCGACAATACCGGACGGTATTTTTGCAGCAACTGATTTAGCACTTCGTAAGTACGCTCCCCGTTTGATTTAATATCTATCATCAACGTAAGCGGATAAGCCGGGTGCCGAGTTGTGGAGTCGGTACCGTTAATACATTTCATCAACGGGTCAAGGTATAGGCGCTCTAAAGTATTATGCTTTTTGAGTGATGGCAGCAGGTGCGCTACAATCAGCTTGTCGTTTCGCAGGTAAACGTCGGCCTCTACGTGGGTATAACCATTATTTAAGGCATCATACAGCGGGCGTTTGTGCCAATAATCATTATGGGCAAAAGCACAGGCAGATACCGAGTACTGCGCGTTAGCAAAAACGGAAATACTCAATAGTGCAATCAGGAGAATTAATTTAAGATGCTTCGGGCAAAAATATGCAAGCTGCATAAGTAAATTTTATACCGTAAAGTTACTTAGGTTATATTTTGATATTATTAGCTCATCATCAATTCTAATGATGATTTAATATTGATACGTAAAATGTTGTAAGCAAGTTAGGCCTTGAAATAAACTGGATTTATGAAAAACGTTTTAGCAAACCCTTAAAAACAGCAAAGCCCCCTGATGGGCAGGGGGACTTTTACTAACCAATTATAAACCTAAATTATGAGAAGAGCTGTTGGGGAAGGACTCGAACCTTCAAAGAGTGGTTAGCCCGCTTCGGGTTTCCCATATTCTCCGCCACCGGGACAAGGAGGTGTGTCTGCCAAAAATTTCACCACCCAACAGTATAGTTTTTTGTAAAGAACAAACAAGTTTTCTGACTTGCTTAATACAAATTTAAGACCGCCATTAGTTTTTTGCAAATATTTCAACGGAATATTTGCATTTTTAGTTTATTTTTAATTATCCTTGTATATAAATACCTAATTACAAATTTATGCCGCATAGAAAAGCTCAAAATTTAGAAATTGATAATTTGGACATCCAAATTCTGTCTATTTTGATGAAAAATGCTACCACACCTTATACCGAGATAGCCAAAGACCTTATTGTATCTGGTGGTACGATACACGTAAGAATGAAGAAGCTGGAAGAAATGGGAGTAATTAAAGGCGCAAGTCTAGAGGTTAATCCGCAAAAACTGGGCTTTGATGTTACGGCCTTTTTAGGTATTTATTTAGAGAAGGGTTCACAATACCAGGAAGCGGTTAAAGCGCTGAAAGAAATACCTGAAATTGTGGAGTTGCATTACACCACCGGTGAATGGAGCATTTTTGCCAAAATTGTTTGCCATGATACCAATCACCTGCGCGAAGTTTTAAACGAAAACATCCAGGGTGTACCGGGCATCCAACGTACCGAAACTTTTATTTCGCTGGAAGAGCCAATTAAACGTCAGATTACTTTAGACTAAGCTATACAACACCTGTAAAACCAAAACGGCCATATTTAAATGATATTAAATATGGCCGTTTTGGTTGTTGCTTATTTAAACCGGGCTTTTAAAGCCGCCAGCTTACTCTGCATATCGCCCTCCGGCTCTTTTTTGCCGCGGCTGGGCTGACTGGCCTGGCCTGCAAAAGCGGGTTTGCGTGGCGCACTGCTATTTTTATTTTCCTCTGTTTTCATACTCAGCGAAATCCGTTTGCGGGCAACGTCAACCTCGGTAACGGTAACTTCTACCTGCTGATGCACTTTCAGTACCTCATTAGGGTCTTTGATGTAGCGGTTGGCCATCTGGCTCAGGTGAACTAAACCATCCTGGTGTACGCCGATATCTACAAAAGCTCCAAAAGCGGTAATGTTGGTTACAATGCCGGGCAGCTTCATGCCTACCTTTAAATCCTTAATTTCATTCACCCCTTCGGTAAAACTGAACGCTTCAAACTTCTCACGTGGGTCGCGGCCGGGTTTAGCCAGTTCGGCCATAATATCATTGAGGGTAGGCAAACCTACTTTATCAGATGTATATTTTTGCAGCGGGATGCTTTTGCGTAACTTTTCATTCGTCATTAAATCGCGGATGGTTGCATTGTTATCCTTAGCAATCTGCTCTACCAGGCTATATCTTTCGGGATGCACACCACTGGCCTCTAACGGGTTATCAGAGCCCTGTATGCGTAAAAACCCCGCTGCCTGCTCAAACGCTTTTTCGCCCAAACGCGGAACTTTTTTAAGTTGCGCACGATGCTTAAAAGCACCATGCTGGTTACGGTAATCCACAATGTTTTGTGCCAGTTGCGGGCCCAGTCCCGATACGTAAGACAGTATTTGCTTAGAAGCGGTGTTCAGCTCCACTCCTACTGCGTTTACACAACTAATAACCGTGTCATCAAGCGAGGTTTGTAATTTATTCTGGTCAACATCGTGCTGGTATTGCCCTACACCGATTGATTTAGGGTCGATTTTTACCAGCTCGGCCAGTGGGTCCATTAAACGCCGACCAATAGATACGGCGCCACGCACGGTAACATCTTTATCCGGAAACTCTTCGCGGGCGGCCTCTGATGCTGAGTAAATGGAGGCACCGCTCTCATTCACCATCACAATTAGGGCACTTGGTAGTTGCAGGCCACGCACAAAGGTTTCGGTTTCGCGACCGGCCGTGCCGTTACCAATAGCTATGGCTTCTATCTTATAAGTTTCAAACAGGTGTTTCACGGTTTTCTCGGCTTCGCGGGCTTGCCCGGCGCCGGTATGCGGGAAGATGGCGGTATACTCCAACAATTTGCCCTGCTCGTCTAAACAAACCAGTTTACAGCCCGTACGGAAACCAGGGTCGATAGCCATTACCCGCTTTTGGCCCAGTGGTGCAGCTAACAGTAATTGACGCGCGTTTTCGGCAAATACGCGGATAGCTTCTTCGTCGGCTTTTTTCTTAGTCAACAAACGCGCTTCCGTTTCCATCGAAGGTTTAAGCAAACGCTTGTACCCATCGGCGATAGCCAAACGCACCTGGTCTGAGGCGGCGTTGTTAGATTTCACAAACGTGCGGTCTAATAACGCAATCGCATCATCCTCCGGCGGCATGATGTCCAGGTACAAAATTTCTTCTTTTTCGGCACGACGCATCGCAAGTATACGGTGCGATGGTGCAGCTTTTACCGGCTCCGTCCAGTCAAAGTAGTCTTTATATTTGATGCCTGCTTCTTCTTTACCTGGCACCACTTTACTTTGAAAGGTACCTTTTTCTACAAACATCTCGCGCAGCTGAGTTCTTACCTCAGCATTCTCGCTGATGGTTTCGGCAATAATATCGCGTGCACCGGCAAGCGCTTCTTCCAGGCTATTTACGCCTTTTCCACCGTCTACGTATTTTTCTGCTTCTGCAGATAAATCCAGTTTTCCCTGGGATAGTACCGCCTCGGCTAACGGCTGCAAGCCTTTTTCGCGTGCGGCGGTAGCACGGGTTTTACGTTTAGGGCGGTAAGGCAGGTAAATATCCTCCAGCAACACCATCGTTTCGGCCTCTTCAATCTGCTTTTGCAGCTCGGGCGTTAACTT
>CAXYKR010000251.1:0-8869 GCA_964277815.1 uncultured Mucilaginibacter sp.
TTACCAGTTTAAACTGGAGGCCTCATCTTTTACCGGTCGCGAGCCCAACGAAAACCGGTATAATTTCGACAAGCCCCGTTTCGACTCGTGGAGCACCAGGCTTAATTACAATCCGTCGTCTAACTGGGCTTTACAGGTATCACACGGTTTTATCAAAGCGCCCGAAGAGTTACACCCCGGCGAGAACGTTTACCGAACCACTGCCTCGGCAACCTATAGTTTGCCTTTTGGCGATGAACGCACCTTTAATGCAACTGCGCTTTGGGGCTTAAATAAAACGCCAAACCACCAGGGCGACAACGCGGCCTTGCTCGAAGCTGACATGAGGGTAAAAAGACTGGAACTGTATACCCGTTATGAGTTTGTGCAAAAAACTACCGAAGAACTGGTACTTGACCCGCTCAAATACGGTAATGACACTATTTTTCCGGTGAATGCCGTAACACTGGGTTTCAATTACGACCTGTTTAAGATTGGTGCCCTTAATCTGGCCGGTGGCGGACAGATGATGTGGTTTGGCGCCGATAACAGATTAAACTCTTTGTACGGACGCAACCCTATGGCCGGCGAGGTTTTTTTGAGACTGTACCCGCGCCTGATGAAAATGAATCGTAAAATGTAAGTATTAAGAACATGGATAATTCAAGTTATAAAAAATTTGCCGTAATGCTGTTGGTGTCGTTTGTGTTGATGTACGCCATTATGTTTTTAAATGTAGAGCAGCCCGACCACATTTACCTGAGCATGACCCGCCTGTACATGACCGTATTGATGATTTGCGCCATGGCAGTGCTAATGCTGATGATGATGCCGATGATGTACACCAACAAAAAAATTAACCTAAGTATTATTATCAGTAGTATTGCCCTGTTTGTGCTGGCGTTTGTTGGCGTGCACAAACAGGTAGGCATCGGTGATATACAGTACATGAAAGGGATGATTCCGCACCACTCTATTGCCATTATGACCAGTAAAAACGCACACATCAAAGATGCCAGGGTGCGCAAACTGGCCGATGGTATCATCAAAACGCAGGTAAAAGAGATTGCCGAAATGAAAGCGCTGATTGACAGTCTGCAAAAATAAGCGCTATCTTAACCGAGTTAAGGGAGTATAAACTTTATGCTCCCCTAACTCATTTCGGGATGATAGCGCAGTCTCGGTATTGAATGCATTATGGTGGAAAAGCCTTGAATTTAACGACCAGGTTAAAATCCATTAGTTCAAAGCCTCATTTTTGCGGATTGTCCAGCCGCTGCACCCCGTGAAACGTACCAAACCAGATACCACCGTCAGGAACTTCTAAAATGCTGAACACTATTTTAGCCGTTGCCATGGTTTTCGGTGTAGGCGCGTTACGGCGGGATAAGGATTTTTCTTTATAGCGCGAAAGTGCCCATTGCCGGTCAACATTAAAGGTGGTGGCCGTCCATAGATTGCCCACTTTATCTTGGTAAATGGCACCCGTGAATGTGTTAGTGAAATTGGTGAATATATTGTCCTGATAACGCCAAAGCCCATCATTTCCGCCTAACCAGATACGGCCGCTGCGGTCCTCGAGAAGCGAGCGGACGTTTTTAAACGGGTTGCCCGACTGGCGTACGATACCAAACAACTGTCCATCATAAACAAAAGTATTACCGCGTGTAGCCAGCCAAAACCGGCCGTCTTTTGCTTCCATAATGGCGTTGACCTCGTAGCGCTGGCTTCTGTCAAAAGTTTTCCCGCTATGGTCTTCGTTCATATTTTCACCGTTGATGATATAATTATGGAAAGTTTTACCGTCGTAACGGCTTACCCCACCCGAAACACCAAACCAGATGTTGCCTGACTTGTCTTCGTAAATACAGGTAACCCCGTCATTTAGCAGACCATCTTTAATGGTATAATTGCGAAAGGATTGACCGTCGTAGCGATAAATGCCGGAGCCAATAGAGCCGAACCATAAATTGCCATTGTGGTCTTCTAAAATAGAGAAAAACCGTGCCTGACTCACCTTTTCGGTGATGTTGACGAAAGTCTTTCCGTCGTATTTGAATACGCCTCTAAAAGTTGCTATCCAGACGTTGCCCTTGCGGTCGTTTATCATGCCGCGCACAATGGTATTAGGGCCTTGCGCGTAAGTTTGGAATGCGCTGTAAGGAAATAAGTAGTTTGATAAGTTTGCGCCCTGCGTTTGCCCCCAGCCATGATGGCAGCAAATTACAGATAGCAGCAGTGCACAGAAGAGTTTAATATTGAACATGATGTGTCTGATTTTTTCCACCACAAACTTATAATGCAAAGCACCTGCGTTGTGAGTGAAACAGGGTAAAATCAATTGTAAAAAATGTAAAATCTGAAGCGTTCAAGCGCTTATTGGTAGATATTGTCTAATTTTATGCATCATGCGAGGCCGTCGGTTTCTTTTTATTTCTGCTATCCTTTTACTGGTTGTTTCGGTAATTGCCTGCTTTAAACCGGATGCAGATAATTTTGCCTTAAGTAAAGAAGCCGTTGTGATGCGCAGCATCGGTCATCAAATTTTGCTTAGTACGGGCGATAGTACATCAAGAGTATTACCTATTGGCAAAATAGGCGACCACGAATACCTGATAAGGTTTGAGCACGCCTTCACCTTTAAAACCGACAGTATCATCAAAATTATCCGGCACGCTATTACCGCCGGCCACTTACCGCCGGATTATGTAGTGGATGTTACAGACAGCCGAAGCAAGCAAGTGGTATATGGCTTTGCGGTTCTTAAAACAGAGCAAAGCCAAGTACTACCCTGCAAAGGCCGCTTACAGCCAAAAGCAGATTATGCTGTTCATATCAAATTTCGTGACACCAGTACCGGCCTCGTTAATAAGAATAACATTGTACGTGTGAGCGGTAGCCTGGCCGTTATCATGTTGATTTTTTCGGGATTGGGATTGAACCGTCGTCAGCAAAAAATATTACCAAGCCCTATACAACCAACATCTGCTGTTGAGCCTTCAGCAATCACTATTGGCCTATACCGGTTTAACCCGGCTCATCCATTCCTTGAACTAAACCAAGAGCAAGTCAAGCTGTCGGACAAAGAATTTAAGCTGCTCATCATCTTAACCCGGCATTTAAACACCGTGGTAGACCGCAACCGCCTGCAAAAAGTTTGGGAAGACGACGGCGTAATTGTAGGCCGCAGTCTAGATATGTTTATCTCCAAGCTCCGGAAGAAACTCGACCAAGACCCGGCCGTAAAATTGGTTAATGTGCATGGCAAAGGTTATAAGTTGGAGGTAAACTAAATGAATATCTTCCTGTGAATAACACATAGCTTCACTTAATATTTAACTTAATATATACAATACTAAATACTTAATTATGAGTGATTAGCAAAACTAAATACCATTGAAACAAAAAAGACATCCAAATATTGAATGCCTTTTCCAATCTAATTATATTTTCTAAAGCAAACTCTAATTAGCCGCCGTCATACTGGTGCCTAAATCAATGTTGATGCTGTTGGTATCAACCAATTCCTGGACGATAGGGATACTAAAATAAAAAGTGGAGCCTTTGCCCACTTCGCTTTCAATCCAGACCTTACCTTGGTGGCGTTTCAATATCTCGGATGAAATGAACAGCCCCAAACCCAAGCCTTCGAAACGCATGGCGGTGTTATCTACCCGGTAATAACGGTCGAACAATTTATTGATGTGCGATGGCTCAATGCCAATGCCAAAATCCTGTACCGATACAACTAACTGGTCTTGTTCCAGTCTGCTTTCTACCACCACCTTTTCTCCTTTAGGCGAATACTTTACCGCGTTAGACAAAAAGTTGTTCATCACCTGCTCCAGCCGGAAATAGTCGCCGGTAAAATCAAGTTCTATGGCATTTTTGAGCACAATCTCGTGATTGGGAGCCATGTGCTTGATGTTGTCCACACTTTCGGTAAGCAGCTGTTTAAAGCTGAACGACTGCATGTTATATTCCAGTTTGCCGGCACTCAAGCGCGTTACATCCAAAAGGTCGGCAATGAGTTTTTCGAGCCGGTAAATATGGTCGGCCGATTTTTTTACAAAGCCCGAAAATTTATCCACGTCGCTGCAACGGGCCATTAACTGGTTAAATGCCTTAATAGTGGTAAGCGGCGTTCTTAACTCATGGCTGGCAATGGATAAAAACTCGTCTTTCTTTTCTTCGTTAGTTTTTTGTAGGTGGATGTTGGTGCTGGTGCCCAGCCACATTTTTACCTTTCCCTGCTCAATTAACGGCACGGCACGCCCCAGGTACCATTCGTAACGGCCATGATTTAGTTTTAAACGAAATTGCACCAGGTACTCGTTGCCGTTTTCGAGCGCGTGCAGCCAGCGTTCCATCACTTGGGGCAAATCGTTGGGGTGGATGAGTTGCTGCCAGCCGCTGCCAATAATAGTTGCCTTATCCAGCCCAAACTCTCTGGCCACTACATCATTTACATAATCAAGCTGTCCATCTGGGTTGGCTGTCCAAACCTGTTGCGGCATGGAGTTAAGCAAAAAGTCGATACGCTCGCGGCTTTCTTCTAATTGCTCAATAGTATCGTGCAGGTGGTCTTGCGTGCTTACCAGCTCTTCGTTAGTAGCGGCCAATTCTTCGTTTGAGGCCAGCATTTCTTCATTAATTGCCGTTAACTCCTCGTTAGATGCCGCCAATTCTTCCATAGCTTCCTGCAACTGATGCTCACTGCGCTCTAATGCCTGACGTGCGCAAACAGACTCGCTTACGTCAATCACCGAGGCCAGTATGGATTCCACCTGCCCCGCTGGGTTTAAGATAGGGTCGTAAGAAAAATTAACAAATATATTTTTATCAGTTCCATCGGTCAAACGGATGTTGACCGGCATTTCTGGAAAAGCAATACTATTACCCGTATCAAAAACATTCGCCAGCAAATCCGGAAATGGCTGCCCAATCAGTTCAGGGAATACATCAATCAACCGCTTGCCACTAGTTTCTTCTTCTGTACGTTGCCAGATGCCGTACATCGCATCATTGGCTATTTCGATGATTAAATCGCGGCTGTGCAAAATAGTCATGGCCACGGGCGTTGTTTTTACCATAGCCTCTACCCGATGCCTGGCCGCTTCGATAGCCTGGCGGGCATGTACCTTATCGGTAACCTCGGTAGCCACAATCATGATGCTATGCGTTTGGCCGTCATCGCCCTTAAGAGGTTTGAATACAAAGTCGGTATATATTTGCTTCAACTCTCCGTTGTATTCCACGTTACCAGGAGTTTCGGTGCCTGCAAAGGCCTTTCCACTGGCAAAAACATCTTTCAACAACTCAAAAAATCCCTGACCTTCCATTTCGGGCAAAGCCTCATAAATGGTTTTACCGATAACGTCAGCAGTTTTGCCCCATATTTTAAGAGTGTATTGGTTAGCCTGCTCCACCACAAAGTCCTGACCGTTAAGCACGGCAATAGCCACGGGCGCATCATCAATCATATAACGCATGCGGGCTTCGCTTGATGCCAGCTGACTGGTACGCGCCAAAATGCGGCTTTCCAGTTCGGTATTCAGTTTGCTTAATTGCTCATAGGTTTGCTGCAGTTCGGCATTAACGGAGCTCAGTTCTTCGTTGGCAGCGGCCAGTTCTTCATTTAAAGCCTGCTCGTTAGCAATGTTTAACAAATGCTGTTGCTCATGGGCTATGGCCTGCTCGCCCAACACCTTTTCGGTTACATCAGTAGCCGTGTGCAGCATCGCATAAATTTGCCCATTTGCATTTTTTAACGCCCGGTATTCGTAGTTGTAATAACGCGTTTGTAACCGGCCATCAATCTGCAATTGTGCAGGCACGTTCTGCCCCAAAAAATTGTGCCCCGTGGTAATTACATTGCGCATTTGCTGAATGAACGGCTGGCCCACCAGTTCGGGCACGGCCAACTCGATGGGCATGCCAATAACCGAGCGGCTTTTACCCCAAAAGGCCAGCATGGCATCGGTTACTGCCTCAATCACTAAATCTTCGATTGTATAAATAGCCGTTGCTACGTGGGATGCGGAAAATATATCGAGTAGCTGGTTACAATCAAGCAAACGGGTCTTATTCATGCACTTTAAATAAAGTTTAAAATTAGATAAATTTTCAACTTAAGATACTTTTGTAAAATAGCGCTATTCAGTTTTGTATTTTTTTACGGCAACTGCATGGCTTTATCCCCTTCAAGGAAGCCTGTACCATGATATTAATTTGCCAGAAATTCTGCCTCAACAAAGAGTAAAAACAAAAAAGCAGTTTTTGTTTTTAAAAACTGCACAGAGGTAAACGGTTCGGTTAACGAGCGATTACGACTCCGACACCTCCTCATTAAGCTTACGGACAACCCTGGCCGGGTTGCCTACCGCCAGCGAGTTGGCGGGTATATCTTTAGTTACCACGGCACCGGCTCCAATTACACAACCCGCACCAATGGTTACACCGGGGCAAATAATGGCGCCGCCGCCAATCCAGCAATCGTCACCGATGGTTACAGGTTCACCGTTTTCTTTGCTCCGTCTAAATTCGGCGTTCAGGGGGTGCGTGGCGGTATAAATTTGCACGCCGGGTGCACAAAACACATTGCTGCCAATGGTTACTGGCATTACGTCAAGCACTACGCAGTTTACATTAAAATACACATTATCACCGCAGGTAATGTTATACCCATAATCACAATGAAAGGGGGGCTCGATGTATAAATTGGTCGGTGCATTAGGGATGAGTTCAGCCAGTATACTGCGGGTACCCTCGCCTACCACATACTCGGTAACATTTAACCGATGCAGCAGACGCTTGGCATGAGTCCGCTCATCCAGTAATTCAGGGTCGTTAGCCAAGTAATACTCGCCCGAAAGCATTTTTTGTTTTTCGGTTTTCATAGGGTAGTAAATGTAAATCTACAAGAAAAGCAAGAATTACTTCCGCTCAATCACCTTAGCCACTAAAAAGTGCTTACCGTCTTGCTCAGGCGCGTTAAGTAAAGCTTCCTGGTGGGAAATGTCTTGTCTTACCACATCGTCGCGCAGGGCGTTTACTTCTTGAGTCATGTAAATCAGGGGCTCCACCTTGTCGGTGTTAACCTCATTAAGCTTGGCCATAAAGTCGAGTATCTTGTTCATGTCGCCTACCAGGGTTTCAGTTTCCTGTTCGTTTACCTCCAGGCGGGCCAGGTGCGCAATTTTAGCAACGGTATCTTTATCGATTTGCATAGTTTGTAAACTTAGTATTTATTATTTGGTAAACCTCGTCGCGCAGGTTATCAGCGTCGGCTACGGTCAAGTTATCGGTATTGATAGGGCGATGCACATATATATGGCAGATGCCCGGCTTGCTGCCTTTTTCCAGCCCGGTATCCCAAAGCATTTGCCAGGTATTGAGTGACGTTACCGGGATGATAGGAATTTTATGCTCAATAGCCAGCCTGAACGGGCCGTTTTTAAACTCGTGCAGTTGCGGCGGGTAATCGTCCGGTATCTTGCCTTCCGGAAAAATCACCATACTCATGCCCTGCTGCAAACGCTCGGCCGCACTTTTAAAGGCACGGAACGACGACATCTTACTGTCGCGGTTAACGGGGATATCAATGGTTTGAAAAAACAACTTCGTCACCGGGTTTTTCAACAACTCCTCTTTGCCGATGAAGCAAAAATTGTTTTTGACCAGCAGACTCATGGCCGAGATATCAAGGTTGGAGGTATGGTTGGAGCAGATGATGTACGGCTGTTTCCAGTCGATAGGCTGCTCGTAGATGAAATTATAAAAGATGCCCGAGATAGCCGAACTGCAAAAGCCGCACACTTTTCTAAAAAAATTCATTTGCGGATAGCGTTCCGGTTTGCGCGAAAAGAAGTACAGAAACGGCCAGAACATAAAAAAGAAAACAGCCACGCTGTAACGGTAAAAATGAGCGTGTAGTTTCTTCAATAGTTTTTTCATCGCGCTCAAAAATATAAATTTTCTGTACTTTCGCCCCCATTATGGAAACTGTTGTTAGTGGTATTCGTTCAACCGGTAAACTGCATTTGGGTAACTATTACGGGGCTATCCAAAACTTTATCAAGATGCAGCTCGAGTACAACTGTTACTTTTTTATTGCCGACCTGCACTCGCTAACTACCCACCCTACACCGAGTGATTTGCACGGCAATGTAAAACAGGTTTTAATCGAATACCTGGCAGCCGGCATCGACCCGGAGCAAGCCACCATCTACATACAATCCGACGTGCCCGAGGTAGCCGAATTATACCTGTACATGAATATGAACGCCTACCTGGGCGAGTTGGAACGCGCTACCTCGTTTAAAGATAAGGTACGCGCCAACCCTGATAACGTAAACGCCGGCTTGCTAACCTACCCCGTTTTAATGGCTGCCGATATACTGATACATAAAGCCACTAAAGTACCCGTAGGTAAAGACCAGGAGCAACACCTGGAGATGGCCCGCACCTTTGGCAACCGCTTTAATCGTTTATATAACCATGAGTATTTCCCTGAGCCTTATGCTTTTAGTTATGGCGACAAGCTGGTAAAAATACCCGGTTTAGACGGTAAAGGCAAAATGGGTAAATCGGAAGGCGAAGGCAATGCCGTTTACCTGTCGGATACACCCGAGGTAATCCGCAAAAAAGTGATGAAGGCGGTAACCGATGGCGGACCGACCACCGAAAACCAGGAAAAACCGGCAGAGATACAAAATCTGTTCGATTTGATGAAGGTGGTATCTGCACCCGATACGTTGCAGCATTTTGATAACCTGTACAACCAGTGCCAGATACGATACGGCGACTTTAAAAAGCAACTGGCTGAGGATATGATTGTGGCCACCGCGCCCATCCGCGACCGCATCAATGATATTGCCAACGACCAGGC
>CAXYKR010000252.1:0-19150 GCA_964277815.1 uncultured Mucilaginibacter sp.
GGTAGCCGGAGAGGCATCAGGAGATTTACATGGGGCCAATCTGATAAAAGCAATTAAAGCCAAAGACCCTCAGGCCGATTTTCGTTTTTTTGGCGGAGACCTGATGGCTGCCGAAGGTGGCACCCTGGTAAAACATTATGCCAGCATGGCTTACATGGGTATTGTAGAGGTAGCCTTAAACCTGCGCACCATCCTGCAAAACATGAAAGAATGTAAGCAGGATATTGCAGCCTGGCAACCCGACGTGTTAATACTGATTGATTTTCCGGGTTTTAATTTAAAAATTGCAGCGTTTGCTAAAACGCTGGGTCTACAGGTTTGTTACTATATATCACCCAAAGTTTGGGCTTGGAACCAAAAGCGGGTTTATACAATAAAAAAGATTGTTGACCACCTGTTTTGCATATTACCTTTTGAGGTAGATTTTTATCGCAAGTTTGACATGGAGGTGGATTATATAGGCAACCCTTTACTGGATGCTGTGGCTGCCTTTAAACCCAACCCTGCTTTTTTAGCCCAGCACAACCTGCACGACAAAAAGATTGTAGCCCTGTTGCCGGGCAGCCGCAAGCAGGAAATAAGCCGCTTATTGCCCGAGATGGTTAAAGTAGCACGGCATTTTATTGAGTACGAGTTTGTGATAGCCGGCGCACCTGCCTTTGATGCCATCTACTATCAGCAATATTTAGACGGGGCCGAACTGCCGATTATTTTTAACGCTACTTACGATATTTTACACCATGCCGAGGCGGCTATTGTAGCCTCAGGGACGGCCGTGCTCGAGACTGCGTTGTTTAATGTGCCGCAGGTAGCCGTTTACAAAGCCAATCAGCTTATGGTGAGCGCTGCGCGCATATTTTTAAAAATAAAATACATTACGCTGGTTAACCTTATTTTAGATGAGCCTGCCGTAAAGGAGTTGATACAGGATGACTGCAACACCAACACCCTGACCCATGAGTTGGATATGCTGTTACACGATGATTCGTACATTGTAAGCATGATGCAGAAATACCAAAAGCTGCATAACTTAATGGGCCATCCGGGAGCTTCGGCCAAGGCTGCTGATTTAATTATAGCGTATACTGCAAACGAAAAAACTCCGGCATAAGCTGGAGTTTTTTCGCTTCATAGGTGATGTAAAATATATTCTGGACGCGACTTTGAGTAAATTGTTTTTATAAGTACCTCGCTGTTAATAGGCGGAACTTAATAACCAATCACTTTAAGCTGCAGAAAAAGATTGTCCTTTTATATTTTGCGCGATACTGTCGATAATCTTATTCTTTGCGTTTTTAACAGTTTTTAAATCTTCTAACAATAGGGCTTTCAATTCGCTGTCAAAACGTTTAACCATTTTGCTTACAGAGGGAGTGCGGTAATTTCTCATAGTCATATTTTTTTAGATTGAATATTTAGTCTTTTTTGATGTCTTTGTCAATGTGGTCAGTTTCACTCAGATTCTCTTTACGCCTTTTTGCTTCCTCGTACTGACGGTCTATTTGTTCATCGTCACGAGCATCTGCAGGTTTCTCAGGATTTTGCGGGTTCTCCCACTCCTGTTCCTGTTTGTCTTTGGGTTCGTTGTTAACGGTAGCCATAACTGATGATTTGCTGATATTTTATCCAATACCGTACCAAATAGATTAACGCAATCTTAAATAAACCTCAACACACTGACTTACAGTAACAAAATATTAAAACACTATAGCTTAAAAACAGCTTGATTACTTTTTTACAGCTTCTTGAAATAGTACTATACTGTATCAAACACCCGAATGATTTAACACCTTTTCGTCCTGCTTTCTTAAATTGAGCAGGTGAATAACCAGTGCTAAAGCAGATAAAGAAATACCAATGGCACAAACGCCTGCCCAATGGTAACTGCTCCAGAGCCGGGATGCCAGAAACGTACCTAAAGCCCCGCCTACAAAATAAGTAACCATATATACCGTATTGATGCGGTTACGGGCATTAGGATTTAATGCAAAAATGATAGACTGATTGGCAATATGTGTAGCCTGTACGCCCATATCCATCAAAATTACTCCCACAATAAGTCCGGCCCAGCTACGGCTAAAAAAGGCAAAGATGATGAAGGACACCAGTAACAAGACGAGCGTATAAGTAATTAATACCTTAGCGCTGATTTTATCAGTCAACCGCCCAATCAGCGAAGCAGCCAAGGCACCAAACGCACCGATTAACCCGAATGCGCCGGCCACGGCACTCCCCTCATTAAACGGAGGTTCGCGCAACAAAAAGGTAAGCGTTGTCCAGAATGCGCTGAAACACGCAAAACACAACCCGCCACGTAAGGCAGCCAACCGAAGTTGAGGCTCTTGCTTTACCAGCGAAAGCAAAGATTTCATTAAACTGCCATAGTTCCCTTCGTAGTCGGGCTCCACCTCGGGGGCAATCAGGCCTATCAGCACCCACATTACAATCATCAACCCGGCTGCAATGTAAAACACGGCACGCCAACCAAAGTGCTCGCCAATAAAACCGCTCAACGTACGTGATAGTAGTATGCCTATTAGTAAGCCGCTCATTACCGTACCCAGTTTTTTACCTCGTTCTTCGGGTTTAGCCAGGTGCGCCACCATTGGTACCAGTATTTGCGGAATCACCGATGTTAAACCAATTAAAAAGCTGCTGATGCCCAACACCCATATCTGCTGCGCACTGGCCGCCAATAGTAGCGATGCCACCACAAAGGCAAAATCAATGAGCATCATTTTTTTGCGCTTCAGCATATCAGCCAGCGGTATGATAAATAGCAAACCGGTAGCATAACCAATTTGGGTAAGCATGGCCAGCTGACCAGCGGCGCCGTTGCTTACTTTAAAAGCCTGCGCAATATCGCCCAACAAGGGCTGACTATAATAAATATTGGCTACAACCAAACCAGTGGCTACAGTTAGCGTCCACAATACCAGCGGCGATAGCTGGTCCTTACTATTTTTATCTAAAGTATCAGTCATCATTAATTCTTAAAAACAAGCGACCAAGGTATCATCATTACAAAACAATATTGAAACAAAATGGTCACTTTAACTTATTGTACTAAACGTGTTACAACACTTAAAATAATTTAACTTTTATTAACACAAGAGACATACAACTAACAGTTTAGCATAGTAAAAAGGTTTTAAATATATTTTTAGCAATTATTTTCAATAAAAATTTGCACACTTAAAAAACAAGTGTTACTTTTACACCGTATTCGAAAGAAACACAAAATAGTCTTCTCATAATTTAGGTTTATAATTGGTTAGTAAAAGTCCCCTGCCCATCAGGGGACTTTGCTTTTATAAACATTTTCATTTTGAAAATCAGTCCGATAGCATAAAGTTTTAATGAGTAAAGTTTATCTGTCTGCTCCATTCACCATCGTGGTAAACCCGAAAAGGGAAACGACTTCAAGCTACTGATAAGCAAATATTTTATCGCTTCCTATGATTTAGCTATCATGCAACTCATTTGACAACAAAAAGGCGGTCGAAACAGATCATCACATGTTGACCGATTCCGACCGCCCTTTTATGCGGTACTAATCAATAAAATTTAAAGACCGGTAAACGATGAACACACCGGCGCTTTGCTATTTAGTAACCAAATAACTGGTTTAAGGTCAGTTTGGTAAGCTCACCGTATTTTTTCAAATCATCGTCGCTCACTCTTTTGGTTGATGCTACGATACAGTAAGTAAACGGTTTATTTTTTACTTCCTGGTCATGAAATGCTTTTAAGTCAGCATAGTTTAAGCTGGCTACTGCATTGTAAGTGTTTTTGCGGTCGTCGTAATTCAAACCCTTGCGTTGTGCATTCAAGTAGCTAAACAAAATGCCGTCTTGGGTAACCCTGTCGGTTTCCAGTGATTTACGGATGTTGTCACGTGCAGTGCTCACCACTTTTTCAGACTCAGGTAAATCAGTAATCAGCTCATTCATACCCTTGATGGCCTCGTTTAACTTATCGGCCTGCGTACCTACATAAGCCACAAAGTAGTTAGGATCTTCTTTTTTAGAAGGCGCGGCATAAACGGCATAGGTAGAGTAAGCCAGCGCTTTAGACTCGCGTATGGTTTGGAAAACAATACTGCTCATGCCGCCGCCAAAGTAGTTATTGTACAATTCGATTACCGGTGTCTTTGCAGCATCGTAAGGCGCTTCATTACGAATCCAGTTAATCTCGGCCTGTACCATGTCAAAGTCGGCAAACAAAACCTGGTTTTTATCAGGATTTACACGTGTAAACTGTTTGGCAGCCGGGTAAGGTGTAAACGTTGCCGGTACGTGGTGCAAAGCAGCGATAGCTGATGCCGGTGCAGCCTGCGGACCATAGTATAAAACGGTGTGCTTATAATCAGACAGGCTATGCAGTAAGTTTACTAGGTCTTCGGCTTTTAAATTATCCAGTTCCTCGTTAGACAAGGTGTAGTTAAACGGATTTTGCGCTCCGTAACGTGCATAGTTTAACAGGCCCGACATGATGGCGGCTTTATTAAGCCTGGCGTTCTCGCGTCCTTTGCGGATACGGGCTTTTAAGCTAACTAACGCGGCCTCATTGGGCATACAGTTTTTAACCAAGTCTTCGTACAGGGCAACAGTCTTATCAAAGTTTTCTTGTAATCCGCTTATAGAAACTGTTGTTACATCGGTACCGGTGTTTACCGCAAATGAAGCAGCCAACTTGTAAAACGCCTTACTGAAATCTTCAGCACTCATTTTGTCGGTTCCTAAAAACTGCAGGTACTGGGCGGCAATGGGCAAAAGTTTATTATTCCAGCTACCCATGTCGTAGCGGTAATATAACCTGAACAAGCTGTTATCCTTGTTTTGCACCGATAAAACTTCAAGCGGTCCGGCTTTGCCACGTTGAATGTCGCGGTTAAAATCGAGCCAGGTTGGCTGTACCGGGTTGCTTGGTAAATTATTTACCGTTTTTAAAAAGTCGGACTGCGCCTCGCGGTTTACCGCTACCGGTGTAATGGTTGGCTTATCTACTTTAACAATGTTTTTGTCTTCGCCTAAATGCTTGTAAACGATGACGTAGTTATTGTCATTGAGGTATTTGTTAGCAAACGCTACTATTTGCGGCTTGGTAATTTTAGACAGTTCGTCTTCGTTAGCCACCTCGTTACGCCAGTCGATGCCCGAAGTAAAGGCATTCATCAAATTACCGGCACGGCTCACATAATTTTCGTTGCCTTCTATTTTGCTTTTTTTACTGTTATTAACAATAGCCGGAATCAAATCCTCAGAAAACTGACCGCTTTTAAGCTTGGCTATTTCTGCCATCATCAGGCTTCGAACCGTATCCAGCGTTTGCCCTTTAATGGGACTGCCTTGCAGCATCAGTACGCTATAATCTTTCAGGTTGTATGAAGTAGCCCGTGCACTTAAAAGGCGTTGCTTTTTGGTCAGGTCCAAATCAAACAAACCAGCTTTGCCGTTGGTCAGTATGTCGCCCAATAAGTTCAACATTCTGGCATCGCGTGTGCCGGCACCCGGAAAACGGAACGCAATGGTCAGGTTTTCGGGCGTTGGGCCATAAATATCGCGCTTAACCGGTGAAGTTATCGGTTTTTCGGGCGCAAAGGTGTAAGCAGGTACTGCTTTAGGCGCCATGTAATCAAAGCGCTGGTCAATTTTTTTAATCATCACATCCGGGTTAAAATCGCCGGTCATGATGACGCCCATGTTATTGGGTACGTAGTAATTGTTAAAATAATTACGGATAGCCTTTAACGATGGGTTTTTAAGGTGTTCTACCGTACCTATGGTAGTTTGCTTACCGTAATTATTATTCGGAAACAAAGCCGCAAACATCGCTTCAAAAACCTTGCTGTTATCATTATCCAACCCGCGGTTCTTCTCTTCATAAACAGCTTCCAGCTCGGTATGGAATATCCTGAATACAGGTTTGCGGAAACGCTCGGCCTGCAAAGTCAGGTACTTATCAACCGATGCACTCGGAATATCATCCGTATACACCGTTTGCTCAAACGAGGTAAAGGCATTGGTATTTTGACCGCCCATGGCAGCCATCATTTTATCATACTCGTTGGCAATAGCAAACTTGGCAGCTTCGCCGGATACCTGGTCAATCTGTTTGTAAATTTCTTTACGCTTAGCCTCGTCTTTGGTGGAGTTATACTGCTCATAAAGATTATCAATTTTATCCAGCAGCGGGCGTTCTTTGCTCCAGTTTAAAGAACCGTAACGGTCGGTACCTTTAAACATCAGGTGCTCCAGGTAGTGCGCCAAACCGGTATGGTCGGCAGGGTCGGTTTTACTGCCCGCCTTAACCGCAATGTATGATTGTATGCGGGGCTGCTGTTTAGTAGTACTTAATATGACAGTAAGCCCGTTTTTGAGTTTGTAAAAACGGCTGTGGGTTGGGTCGCCGCTTACATAGCTATAATTATATCCGTTTGAAGTGGCTTTTTCCCATTTAAACGCTTGCTGGGCGTAGGCTATGCTGCAGGTAAGCATCCAGCAGATAACCGTTATTGGCTTAGTGTAAATTCTCATTGTCTAAATATATAAATAACATCACTAAATACATAGTTATATGCACATATGATAAAAGCACCATGCGTCAGAGTATTATTCAGGCAAACCGGTGTTTGGGCAAAGCATGAATCCCAAGCTTACAGCCATTGAAGAACCTAATAATTTTGACATAAAAAAAGGCCTGACCATTTGCAAATTTGCTTTAGTCAGACCTTTTAAATTGAGTGGAGAATATCGGAGTCGAACCGATGACCTCTTGCATGCCATGCAAGCGCTCTAGCCAGCTGAGCTAATCCCCCGCTTGAGGAGTGCAAATATATACGTTATCTTTACAAGTGCCTAATATTTTTTTCTTTTTATGAGGATGGTATCACACTGCACATAACCATCCGCAAATCTCCCCTTTTATAAACCTATAAAGCCTTGTGATTACCGGCAGGTTCCTGGCTATAGATAAGACTCAACCGCTCGTAAAGTTTGGGGTGTTTTTGGCGAAACTGGTCGGGCTTTTCAAAAAAGTATTCAGACGTTACCGCCAGAAACTCCGCCTCGTTGGTCGCACCATAAGGGTCAATATCGGAATTGCCTTTTTTAATCCGGCTAATTTCCTGGTGCATCATTTTAAGCCATGGCGTGGCATATTCGTGCGGCAAAACATTTTCGGGCACCCCGTCGGTTGCACCATCGCTTTTATCCAAAAGATGCACAAACTCGTGTATGCCGGTATTGTTCTTTCCCGATGTAGCCGAAAAGCCTTTGAGTAGCGCCGCTCTTGATAATAACATCTGCCCGTTCATATACCCCAAGCCTACCATCCCCATGATGTTACGTCCCTCCTGCTCCCCCTCAAACTGGAAGTCGTTGTTAAAAGTATCGGGATACAAAATAACATTGGTTAAGTTGGTATAGCGCCATTCCTTATATCCGAAGATGGGGATAATAGCACTTGAAGCAATCAGCACGCGGTCGAGGTCAGTAATCTCGAGCCCCACGCCTTCAATGTGTACCTTTTCGAGAAAACCGGCAATCAGACCTTCGAAGCGCGTTTTTTCGGTCTCAGATAGTCTATGGTAATAATCCACATGCTGCTCTAAAAGCTGTTTCGACCCGTTATTGAGGCCGGCCGTAGCAGTTGCTGGAAGATTGTTTTTGTTTTTACCGAACAGCCTGAAAGCTAAATAGCCAAGCGCCAGTACGATGATGATTGAGATAATGATAAATGCGGTCATAATGTAAGTGAGATAAACACTGCCTGTCGCAAAAAGTTGCATAAGATTAGGCTGCAGTCAGGAATAAATCTAAGGAGATAAAGCTCCATAAAAATTTACTACCTCAAGGATTATCTATTCATTTGTTACTTATATTAGGGCTTTATTCCGACACAACCAATTATAAAGTATTTTAAACATGTCAGTAAATATGAGTAACATCCTATTTGCTGGCTTGGGCATCTTTATTAATTAGCAATCCTATAGGTTGCTAATCAATAAAATCATCCTGTAGTAAGTTCATATCAAACCAGTGATAAACCTATGAGCGAAGAGAACAAACAACCGGAAACCTCCCGGAGAGCATTTTTGAAGACCGGTGCCGTGGCAGCCGCTTCGTTTATGATTGTGCCCCGACATGTACTTGGCCGAGGGTTTGTGGCGCCAAGCGACAAGCTCATGGTAGCCGGTGTGGGCGCGGGCGGCAAGGGCGAAACCGATATTAATAATTTTGCGAAAAGCGGCAAAGCCGAAATTGCCTACCTGTGCGACGTCGATGACCGCCGTGCGGCGGCTACCAGAGCAAAATATCCTAAAGCTAAATATTATAAAGACTGGCGCCAGCTGCTTGATAAAGAAGGCAAGCATATTGATGCCTTATCAGTGGCAACACCCGACCATAACCACGCCATTATAGCCTACCGTGCCATGGCCATGGGCAAGCATGTGTATGTGGAAAAACCGCTAACTCACGACATTTATGAGGCACGCATGCTTACCGAGGCTGCCAAAAAGTTTAAAGTAGTTACCCAGATGGGTAACCAGGGCGCCTCCAATGACGGCACACGGTTACTATCCGAGTGGTACGATGCCGGCGAGATTGGAGACGTGCATACCGTTTATTGCTGGACTAACCGCCCCGTGTGGCCGCAAGGCATATCATGGCCAACTACCAAAGCCGACATACCCAAAGAACTGGACTGGGATTTATGGCTTGGCACGGCTCCTTATAAAGAATATGTAGACAAACTGGTGCCCTTTAACTGGCGTGGCTGGTGGGATTACGGCACGGGCGCCCTGGGCGACATGGGTTGCCATTTGGTTGAAGCGCCTTTCCGGGTATTGGGTTTGCAGTATGCTAAAGATGTACAAGCCAGCGTAGGCACCGTGTACGTGGATGAATTTAAACAAGGCCGCTTTCCCGAAAGCTGTCCGCCATCAAGTCACATTACACTTACCTTCCCCAAAACCAGCAAAACCAAAGGCGATATTAAAGTACACTGGATGGACGGCGGTATACAACCGGAACGCCCGGAAGAGTTAGGCCCTAACGAGCGGTTTGGCGACGATGGCAACGGCACCTTATTTATCGGCACCAAAGGCAAAATGATGGCCAGTACTTATTCCGAAAATCCGCAGTTGCTGCCCACATCCCGTACATCGCAGGTTAAAGCTCCGCAAAAATGGGCACGTGTACCCGGACAGGCAGAGGGACATTATACGCAATGGGTGGAAGCCTGCCTGGCCGGTTATGGCAAGAAAGAGCTAAGTGCGCCTTTTGAGACAGCCGGCCCCTTAACCGAAGCGTTACTAATGGCCAATCTGGCTGTAAGAGGCCACGACCTAAAAGGCGGTCACATTAAATTGCTTTGGGATAATGCCAACATGCGGGTCACTAATTTTGAGGAGGTCAATCAGTATGTGAAACGCGAATACCGTAAGGGCTGGAGCTTGACCGCTTAACATAGAAGACATAAGCATTTACAAACATCAAGAAAATGACAAAGCCGCTTCAAATTGAAGCGGCTTTGTCATTTTGAATATATCTGGTGTAAATTACAGTTTACGTTTAACTTCCACATTTTCGTAAGCTTCTACAATGTCGCCTACTTCAATGTTGTTAAAGTTTTGGATGTTCAAACCACACTCGTAACCTGCGTTTACTTCTTTCACGTCGTCTTTATAACGTTTTAGTGATGCCAGTTCGCCAGTGTAAATTACTACACCTTCACGAATGATGCGGATTTTGCTGTTACGGGTAATTTTACCGTCAAGCACCATACATCCGGCAATGGTACCCACCTTACTGATTTTAAACGTTTCGCGAATCTCTACGTTAGCCACAATCTTCTCTTCAAAGGTTGGAGCCAACATGCCTTCCATCGCTGTTTTAATCTCGTTGATGGCGTCATAGATAATCGAGTACAGGCGGATATCAATTTGTTCCTGCTCGGCCAGCTTACGGGCACTACCTGAAGGGCGTACTTGGAAACCGATGATAATCGCATCCGAAGCCGAAGCCAGCAATACGTCTGATTCGGAAATCTGACCTACCGCTTTAGAGATGATATTTACCTGAATCTGATCAGTTGATAGTTTAAGCAATGAGTCGGATAATGCTTCGATAGAACCGTCAACGTCACCTTTAACAATGATGTTAAGCTCTTTGAAATTACCGATAGCCAAACGACGACCAATCTCATCCAACGTGATGTGTTTCTGCGTACGCAGGCCTTGCTCACGCTGTAATTGTAAACGTTTGTTCGCAATGTCACGTGCTTCAACTTCGCTTTCAAGGGCGTTAAACTTATCACCCGCAGTTGGTGCGCCTTGCATACCCAACACCTGTACCGGTGTAGACGGGCCAGCTTCGCTTACACGCATACCGCGCTCGTTGGTTAACGCCTTTACACGACCGCTATAGCTACCGGCAAGTATTGGGTCACCTACGCGCAAGGTACCTGCTTGTACCAATACGGTAGTTACAATACCACGTCCTTTATCTAAGGCGGCCTCGATAACTGTACCTACGGCACGTTTTTTCGGGTTAGCCTTCAGCTCTAATAATTCAGCCTCAAGCAATACCTTTTCCAGCAACATATTAACGTTTAAACCGGATTTAGCCGAAATTTCCTGCGACTGATATTTACCGCCCCATTCTTCAACCAGGATATTCATACCAGCCAATTGCTCACGCACTTTGTCGGCATTAGCGCCTGGCTTATCAATTTTGTTAAAGGCAAAGATGATTGGTGCACCTGCAGCCTGGGCATGGTTAATAGCCTCCCGGGTTTGTGGCATCACACTGTCGTCTGCTGCAATAACAATAATAACAATATCGGTTACCTGGGCACCACGGGCACGCATTGCAGTAAACGCTTCGTGACCCGGCGTATCCAGGAATGTAATTTTACGTTTGTCTTCCAGAGTTACCTCGTAGGCACCGATGTGCTGAGTGATACCACCAGCTTCGCCACCGATAACGTTGGTTTTGCGTATAAAGTCGAGCAACGATGTTTTACCGTGGTCGACGTGACCCATAATGGTTACAATCGGTGCACGTGAAATTAAGCTTTCCGGAGCATCTTCCTCTTCAAGGTTGATTTCTTCTTCGTCGGGCTTAACAAATTCTATTTTATAACCAAACTCGTCGGCTACAATGCTCAGGGTTTCTGCATCTAAACGTTGGTTAATAGATACGAACATACCCAGGCTCATACAGGTAGAGATGATCTGTGTTACCGATACATCCATTAACGAGGCCAGCTCGTTAGCGGTAACAAACTCGGTAACCTTCAACACCCGCGACTGCAGCTCTTGTTCCATTGCTGCTTCCTCGGCCGATGCCGCCACATCGTCACGTTTTTGACGGCGGAACTTAGCCCGTTGTGCAAATTTACCTGATTTACCGGCGCCGCTCAAACGGGCCAGAGTAGCTTTAATCTGGTCTTGTATTTCTTTTTCTGTTGGCTCCTCTTTAGGTGCGCCGCTTGGTGCCGCAGTGCGGTTACCAAACCCAGGGCGATTGTTGCCACCCTGATAGCCGCCACCCGGACGATTGCCACCTTGGCCAGGACGATTGTTACCGCCTTGATAGCCGCCACCCGGACGGTTATTGTTATTATTACCGCCTTGCTGGTTGCCACCACCCTGCTGTCCTTGTTGCGGACCGCCGGTTTGACCACCAGGTTGTCCCGGACCGGTTTCTTTACGTTTACGTTTGCGTCTGTTGTCAGAAGTATTAGCGTTCGAAGATGCAGAAGCCTGGTTGCCACGACGACCATTATCAACCGGTAATTGTATTTTACCAATAACGTTTGGACCGGTTAGGCGCTCCGCTTTAGCCCTGATTACTTCATTTTCAGGAGCAGCGGCAGGTTGCTCTTCCGGATTTGAAGCAGATGTTGTTGGCGCAGCCGGCTTTTCGGCAGCAGAGGTTGCCACCGGTTCTTGCGCTTTTTGTACAGGTGCGGCTGGCTTTTCAGCTACAGGCGCTGGTGCAGGTGTTGCCACCGGCTCAGGCTGCTGCGCCGGCTTGGCTACCGGCTCTTGCACTTGTGGTGCAGGCGTGGCAGGCTTTTCGGCTACAGGTGCTGGTGTTGGCGCTGCTACCGGCTCAGGCTGCGTTGGTTTAGCCACCGGCTCTTGCACTTGTGGTGCAGGTGCGGCAGGCTTTTCAGCTGCAGGTGCTGGCGTTGACGCCGGTTCCGGACGCGGTGCTGGTTTGTTTAAATTGTTTAAATCTATTTTACCAACTACCTTAACGCCAGGTAAAGATCCTTCAGGGCGATCTTGAGGCTTCTCAGCTTCTTTAGGCCGGTTTGAAGATCCACCCGAAAATCCTCCTGCGTTTTTGATCAGGATTTCTTCTTTTTCAAAGTCTTTGGTGCGTTGCTCAGCAGGCTTTTCAGGAGTCATACCAGGTTCATCACGGCGTATTTTGCCTATGTTGATTTGCTTGGCTTCTTCCTTAATGCTTTTATCGGCAGCAAACTGTTTTACCAGCGTGCTGTACATATCGCCGTTAAGCACCGAGTTTGGGTTTTTGTCTACTTTATAACCCTTTGAGGATAAAAAGTCTACAATGGTACCCATACCAATGTTAAGCTCTTTTACTGCTTTTATTAACTTTATGCTTTTGTCTTCTGACATTTATTAATTCTTTCTCTGCTTACTATATGCAAAATTACGATTTTTTATTGGCATATATCCAGCTTATTCAAACTCAGCTTGCAGAATTGATAAAACTTCTTTAATTGTTTCTTCTTCAAGGTCAGTACGTTTAACCAACTCGCCGATGCTGAGGCTCAATATTGATTTTGCCGAATCTAAACCAACACGTTTAAACTCATCAATAATCCAGCCATCTATTTCGTCCGAGAATTCTTCCAGGTCCACATCCTCCTCGTGTTCATCAGCTTCGCGGTAAACATCCACCTCGTAACCGGTTAATTTACCGGCCAGTTTAATATTATGCCCACCCCGGCCAATAGCCAGTGATACCTGGTCAGGCTTCAAGTATACGGCAGCGGTTTTACGCTCGTCGTCCAGCTTAATCGAAGTAATTTTAGCTGGTGATAAAGCCCGCTGAATGTATAACTGAACGTTATTGGTATAATTAATAACGTCAATGTTTTCGTTCTTAAGTTCACGAACAATACCGTGTATACGCGAACCCTTCATACCTACACAGGCACCTACAGGGTCAATGCGGTCATCATATGATTCTACCGCTACTTTGGCACGCTCGCCCGGTTCGCGTACAATTTTCTTGATAGTTATTAAGCCATCAAAAATTTCCGGAACCTCTTGCTCAAATAAACGCTGTAAAAACTCTGGTGCCGTACGCGAGATGATGATTTTAGGGTTAGTATTCATCATATCCACTTTAGATACTACCGCTTTTACGCTATCACCTTTTTTAAAGTAATCGGCAGGGATTTGCTCGCTTTTTGGCAGCAATAACTCATTACCTTCATCGTCAAGCACCAAGGTTTCTTTTTTCCAAACCTGGTAAACCTCACCGGTAATAATTTCGCCTACGCGGTCTTTATATTTTTTGAAGATTTCGTCTTTCTCCAGTTCCAGAATTTTAGATACCAGCGTTTGGCGGGCAGCTAAAATAGCCCGGCGGCCAAAGCTTTCTAACGTAATCTGTTCAACAAACTCATCGCCTACCTCTAAAGAAGGGTCATGCTTATGGGCTTCTGCTAATTCAATTTCCAAATCATCATCTTCCGAAAAACCGTCTTCCATAACGGTACGGGTGCGCCAGATTTCCAAGTCACCATTATCGGTGTTTACAATCACGTCGCAGTTTTCGTCGGTACCGTATTTTTTACGGATCATGCTTCTAAACACGTCCTCCAACACACTCATCATGGTTGGCCGGTCAATATTCTTAAAGTCTTTAAACTCCTGAAAGGAATCTATTAAATTAATACTGCTCATCTTATTTAAACGATATTAAAACTTTTGTTTCTGCTATAGTATCTGTCGGGATGGCATTTTCTACCAGTTCCGCTTTTTTACCTGTAGTTTTTACTTTTTCTTCAATCAGCACGTGGTCGGCTGTTATACCCAACAGCTTACCTTCACGCTTGCCGCCTTCGGTAGTTTTGATAGCCACCTGCCTGCCTACATTTTTAACAAACTGCCGGGGCAATGTTAATGGTGTATCAATGCCGGGTGATGACACTTCCAGGTTATAGGCATCCGGTATCAGGTTCTCTTCTTCCAGGTGATAGCCTACGTGGCGGCTTACCTCGGCACAATCGCCTATGCCTAAACCATTATCGCCGTCAATCAAAATGATTAACTTTCCGTTTCCCTGCATCTTCACGCTAACCAAAAAAAGGCCGGGCTTATCTGCAATTTTTTCTTCAACCAGTTCTGTTACTCTCTTTTCAATATTCATTATCAGCCAAATTTGATTGATAAATAAAAAGAGGGGACATAGGTCCCCTCTTCTTTATAACACAAATATACAAGTATTATTTGATTTTCAATGGCTTCGTTGCATAATTTGCATCCCGACCATTTGCCTGTATTACATAACTTCTATCAAATAATCGGTAACGCATACCTGTTTGCGCGTTGCCGGATTTAAAAATTCCTTATTTAAACGCGTAATCCCAAAATCAACATCAGAGTAAACGGTTTTAAATTTAAAGCCCTGATTAATTAAAGTTTGCCGCGAGTCTGCATTGGTAAGCAACCAAACCGGTTTTCCCTCGGCACGCATTGTTTTAATTTCGGCCAGCGTAACAGCCTTATTTAAATGCTGCGCATAAAAGTTAAAGCCCGAGCTATGATGGTTGAAATTATACACATCATTTTTAGGGATATGGTTCCGGTTAACTACCTGGGCCAACCCAATGCCGCTTTGATAGTTTAATAACTGCTGATACACATTACCATTCAACAGCACATTGGTTAACGAGGCCAACAAGACTGATAAAGTAATTAATCGGGTTAATAAGTGATGTTCTTTGACAAACACGTAAACCATTACACCTACTACCAGTAACGAAACTGCAATAACTGCCCATGAATGTACCGGGAAGCACCAAAAGTTGAGCAACACCAACAAAAACACCACAATGGCAATAACCAGATATTGTACTTTATTATAGATAGACAGGCTTTTGGCATCGTCAGCATTCACTTTCGCTTCTAACAACCCGGCCGTCAGCAGTGCAAAAAATGGGAATAAAATATTTAAATAGTGAGGCAACTGGTAACCCGATGAGGAGATGATGGCGAAAATAATGATGATAGTACCTACGGTTAACAACTCGTGATTAGCAGTATACTTAAACCGGCTTTTCACAAAAAACGTAACGCGCTTAAAAAATGCAATATACGTAAGTAGGCAAAACGGCAGGAATGCCCACAACAAGGTATGAAAGAAAAAGAAGTAATCTTTATGACCTTTGCCCCAATGTTTACCCTCTAAGCGCTCAAAGTTTTGCTGCCATAAAATAAACTTTACACCCGATACATTGCGCATGTTACGCACCACTTTTTCGGGATGCAAATCATATTGCAAATAGTAGCAATAAACACAAGGTGCAATAAAAATTGCCCAACATAATAAAACTACCAACCAACGCCAATGAAACATGGCTTTCCAGTTGCGCTGATAGAGCAATAAAAAGAACAGCGCTGCGCCGGGCATTACAAAGCCAATCATGCCCTTGGTGGTAAAGGCCATGGCCAGCCCCAAACCGGCCAGCACATAATTATACCAGCGCGAAAAGTAGGCCGACTCCACCAGTTGCCAAGTGGCAAAAATAATGCTGGCCGTAAGCAGGGCATCCATCCGCACATCATTATTGGCCAAAAATTGTGCTTGTGCACTGGCATACATTACGGCTGCCATTAAACCCGCCTGCCGGTTATAAATAAGCTTACCTAACTTAAAAGTGGAAAACAAACCCAAAATGGTGGCCAATAGGGCCGGTATTTTATAGGAGATGGTATTGACACCAAAAATATTGAACGACAGCGCCGTTAACCAGAAATGCAGATGCGGCTTGTCCAGATAATCTTTATAATGGTCGTCAACCAGGTTTACATAATCGTGGTTTTGCACCATGTGCAGGGCAATGTTGGCATGATGCGAGGCATCCTCGTTCATGAGCGGCACAAACAGACCGAAAACATAAGCTACCAGTAACGAAAAAAAGAGCCAGAACCAAGTTTGATTATTGATAGGATTTTGCGTCATGAAACAGAGTTTGGACAAAGCGCAAACCAAGCAAGTGGCAGCTTTGACACCTCAAAATTAGTTATTTTGAAAATAAGCCTGATGCGCTTTATTAGAATAAGCTAAAACATTAACAGAAACGCACCTGTTTAATTACACAACAAAACATTAACCCTTATGAAAATCATCAGAAATATGGCAGGCTTAACGCTAATCACCATCATGCTGGCATCATGCGGCGGAAGCGGTGAAGGCAAATCAATAGGTGGCAGTGCCGATACCAACCAGAACAACTCAACCCAGGGCGCAACCAGCGTAGGCGCCATGGACAGCACTGCCAAAACAGATACTACCCGCAATTCGACCAGCATGGCTCCGGGAAACGCTAACCCTGATGGCCGTCCTCAAAAATAACTATTACCACTATTCTTATAAAACATCAAGGCCTGCCGGATATTGAACTCCGGCAGGCCTTAATGCTTTATGCTACTCGTAATAGATTAGTCAATCCATTCAAATTTAGTGTAAGGCACTAATACCTCAGGTATTTTAATGCCTTGCTCAGTTTGATTGTTTTCGAGCAATGTGGCTACTATGCGCGGCAAAGCCAGGGCGCTGCCGTTTAGCGTATGTGCCAGTTGGGTTTTACCTTCGGCATTGCGGAAACGTAATTTTAAGCGGTTACTTTGATAAGTTTCGAAGTTAGAAACAGACGATACCTCCAGCCAGCGTTGTTGGGCCGCGCTCCATGTTTCCATATCATAAGTTAAAGCCGCCGTGAAGCCCATATCACCACCACACAAACGCAGTACGCGGTAAGCTAAACCTAATTTTTGCAGCAAACCTTGCACGTGTGCACTCATGCCTTCCAACACTTCGTAAGACTGGTCAGGATGCACCACTTGTACTAACTCCACTTTATCAAACTGGTGCAAACGGTTCAGGCCGCGCACATGAGCGCCGTAAGAACCGGCCTCGCGGCGGAAACAAGGCGTATAGCCGGTATTTTTAACCGGCAATTCGTCCAACTTTAAAATTACGTCGCGGTACAGGTTGGTAATGGGCACCTCGGCTGTCGGTATCAGGTATAAATTATCCTGCCCTACAAAATACATCTGCCCTTCTTTATCAGGCAGCTGACCGGTACCGAAGCCAGAGGCTTCGTTTACCATCAAGGGCAGCATCACCTCGTTGTAACCTGCTTTTTCGGCTTCATCTAAAAAGAAACTGATTAAAGCACGCTGTAACTTGGCACCTTTACCCTTATATACCGGGAAACCGGCACCGGTTATTTTAACACCCAATTCAAAATCAATCAGGTTATATTTGGCAGCCAGTTCCCAATGCGGCAGGGCATTGGCAGGTAAAACAGGTTTTTCGCCATTTTCAAGCACCACCTCGTTATCCTCAGCACTTACGCCTTTGGGCACACTGCTATGTGGCAGGTTGGGAAGCAATACAATTTTTTGCTGCAATTCCTGCTCAATGTTATTGAGCTGTTCGCTTAGCTGCTTTATTTCTTCTTTCCAGGTTCCGGTTTGCGATTTAAGCTGCTCGGCCTCCGCTTTCTGGCCGGTACGCATCATTTCGCCAATACGTTTAGCGGCAGCATTGGCCTCGGCCGAAGTACTGTCTAAACGATTTTGAGTTTGACGCCGGCTATCGTCCAGAGCAATCAATTCATCAACCAGTTCGGTCTGTTTAAAGTTTTTAACAGCCAAACGTTCTAAAACCTGTTCCTTGTTATCGCGGATATAACTAACTTGCAGCATTTATTTTAAATTTTCACCGCAAAGATAGAATTTGTAGTTGATGGTTCATCGTTCATAGAGGTTTTGAACTTAATTACCATACTCATACCTGCAACTATGAACTATCATTCATAAATTATGAACTCAACCGGTAAACTCTACTTAGTGCCAACGCCGATAGGCAACCTGGAAGACATGACTTACCGGGCTATACGTATTTTGAAAGAAGCCGACCTGATTTTGGCCGAAGATACCCGCACCTCTGCCCCACTGCTTAAACATTTCGGCATCGAAAAAAAGGTATTTGCCCATCATCAGCACAATGAGCATCAGTCCTCCTCAGAAATTGTAAAGTTTTTAAAAGAAGGTAAAAATATTGCCTTAATATCTGATGCCGGCACACCGGCGATATCCGACCCGGGCTTTTACCTGGTGCGCGAAGCGCTGCGCCACGATTTACCGGTAGAGTGCTTGCCCGGTGCTACAGCCTTTGTACCGGCGCTGGTTAACTCGGGCTTCCCGACCGACCGTTTTTGCTTTGAAGGCTTTTTGCCTTTGAAAAAGGGCCGGCAAACCCGTTATAAGTTTTTAGCCGAAGAAGAGCGAACCATTATTTTATACGAATCGCCGCACCGGCTGTTAAAAACACTGGACGAGATGGCTACTTATTTTGGAGCCGACCGCCAGCTATCTGTATCGCGCGAGCTAACCAAAATGTTTGAAGAAACCGTGCGTGGCACTGTTACCGAAGTAAAGCAGCATTTTGAAACCCACCCGGTAAAAGGCGAGTTTGTGATTTGTGTAGCCGGCAAGGCTTAATCAATTCTGCACTCTAATTATTATTTTATAACTTATAAGTAATCTTACCTTGTAGGCTGATGGCTTGTGCATACCGTCTGTCACCAATAATTTGCAACCATATACCCCGAGAATAACCGCGTTCGTCACGTAAATAAACCTGTTGGTGTAATTTACCTACTTTGGACTCAACCACAGGCAAGAAAGCCGCTATATTCTTCTTAATATAGAGTCGCATTAACCTTTCAGAAACTATCCTAATATATTATCGGACACTTTCTGAACGCGTGATGCTTAATTAGGCTAATTGAATTTTGAATACTACCGAATTGCTAACCGGACAAAGCGTTGATGAAAAGCTATTTCGCTTATTGGTAAGCA
>CAXYKR010000253.1:0-3026 GCA_964277815.1 uncultured Mucilaginibacter sp.
ACGTAGGTTTCGAGAGTATGGGTACCGCCTGGGCGGCTGCAGGTTTCTTCCCCTGGGAAAATGCTTCCTACTTAGGAGGAATTGATAACGTAAAGATATTAATCACCCTACGTATATTCAGTTACAAAGCCCACGTATATGCCGGCCTGGCTATCTTAAACCCATATGCCCGGCAACAGGTAAAGCGCTACGCGCAATCCGAGTCGGAGTTGTTTAAGCTGATGATAAAGGAGGATGAACATGCCTTCAGGCAGCGGTTATACAAAGCCCGCGATTTTGTTTTCCATGAAAGCCGGCAGCCCATCATGTTAAATGATACCGTAATGGACGAATTCGCATTTCACGGCAGTGCCCAGGAGCGAAAACCTAATTCGCATTTAAGCATATTAAGTATGGTAGATGCCTGGCATCATTTGGGTGTTAATCCGTATGACAACCTCATTGGTCAGACGCCACCATTCCGGCTGCGTTTGGGCATCGCCGAATATTTATTTAAAAACGAAGAGCTACTGGAGGAGTCTATCCAGACCGCTATACATGATAAATCTATCCGGGGGGACGACCTGGAGTTTCATTCGGCCGTGAGGGAATGGTCGTCCATCATCAACTACGGCGATATGGAAGGGTATAAGAAGCACTTCAACCAGGTACAGGCCTTCTTCGTCGACCGCTTACCGGAGGGCCAAAAACAAAGTGCCGACATGATTAGAAAGCTAATGATGAAGTAAGGTTATATTGCTCCTTACTAATACTAATATTTAAAACAAAAGAAGCAGGCAAATAGAAAATTGCCTGCTTCGTTATTTATAAAGATAGCCAAAAGTTATTTAGCGCTCCAGGTATTATTGCTTTCGTCGGCATCCATAAAAATACCGCCGTCAAGCTTAACCGACTTAACCGCTTTTTTACCTTTAAGTACCAGCGTTGCCTGCTTTTGGTTGTTCTCCCAAAAAGCTGATGTGCGGTGTAAAGTTTCCGACGAGCCATCAGCATAAGTAACTAAGGCATCAAACGGGGCGGCAAAACCGCCGATGTTTTGAATAGTGATATTGGTGCCGATTGTTGTTTTAGCCACCTTATCAATAGTCAGGTCTATGTAGCCATTGGTGAAAAACCAATTGTTGAAAAACCAATTCAGGTTACGGCCCGAGCCTGCATTCATAGAATTGAAATAATCCCACGGGATAGGATGCTTGCCGTGCCAGTTATCCATGTATGTGTGTAAAGCTTTTTTGAAAAGTTCGTCGCCCAGCATATCTTTCAAAGCCAAATAGCTTAGGGATGCTTTGCCGTATTCATTGTTGCCCGCAGCCATGTTTAGTTCGCTGGTGGGGGTAATAATAGGTAAGTCCTCGTAGCTGGATGGGTCATGTGCCCAGCGGTTAACCCGGAAGTTTTTGTAAAGCTTATCCGTTGCCGCCTGGCCCACTTCGGCTTTGCCAATCAAATACTCAAACGTGGTAGCCCAACCTTCATCCATGTAACCATAACGGGTTTCGTTGATACCCATGTAAAATGGGAAGTACGTATGCGCAATTTCATGGTCCTGCACAAACTGCGCAAAACGCAGGTCATCGGTATGGCTGTCATTCACCATCATCGGGTACTCCATATCGGCAAATCCCTGAAATGCTGTCATTTTAGGAAAGGGGTAGGGTACACCTGGCCAGCTGGTCGAAAAATAGCTCAAACTGTTGCGGCCATTCTGCACCGAATGATGAAAATCGGCCGCGCTATCTGCAAAAGCAGCTTGCATGCTTGCACGGCGGCCGGTGGCTTTATCAACTACTACACTCGCGGCATCCCACACATAGTGGTCGCTCAATCCCAGCGCTACATCGGTGATGTGGTTCGATGTCCATATCCAGGTGTTGGTGCCTGGCTTGGTAATCTTTTTAGCGACCAGGTCCTGCGCGGTAGCTACGTGTATGGTCGAATCGCTGGTGAAAGAGGCCTGCAGGCGTTTAGCATATTCGGGCTGTAATACCTGGGCTGCGTTTTGCAGTGTACCAGTGGCCCAAACGAGGTAGTTGGCCGGCACCGTTACCTTAAGGTTATAGTCGTTAAAATCGTTGTAAAATTCCAGTGCGTCGTTAAAAGGAAGATAGTCCCAGCCGTTATAATCATCATAAACCGAAACCCGCGGATAAAAGTAAGCCAGGTAATACGTAGTAGCATCAATCATGCCTTCGCGGTTACTTTCTTTGGAGATTTCGTAGTGCCAGGCAATATTCAGTTTAAGCGAATCATGCGGCAGCAGAGGTTTAGCAAGCCGAACTCTCTGATTGGTTGCCGCCGCCTGCTCGTTGTTCCACGCAACAGACTGCAGGCCATTCACCATAAAAGTGTCAATCTGCATACCCGAGGTAAGATAGTCTGGTTGAGCAGGTGAAAGCCGTACAGCACCGGGGCGATGTACATTCAGAATTAACTTCATGTTGAGGCTGCGCAACGTGTCTGGACTATCATTGAAATAAGTGATACTCTCTGTACTTTTGATATTGCGATTAGGCGGCGCGGCGGTGACATGAATATCATAGCGGGCATGGTTTTGCCAGTAATTTTTTCCGGGTTTACCATCGGGCGAGCGGGTGCCTTTTTTAAAGGCGTTCTGTATGTCGCGTGGCATATAAAGCGCATTCTGCGCAAAACCGTCAAATGAGCTTGCCGCCAAAGCCGTAAAAAGGATAAATCTTTTAAACATAAAAATAATCAATTGCTAACAGCAAAGTTATGAACCTTACCTGAAGCAGAAGCATTCTATCCAATAAGGGTAAGATTTTTATATTGAGAACTGAAGTCCGGAAATAAGGTGTTGATAGGGGAGGTCGGCTGATGAAAATAATAGATAGGACAGAAAATCGGCTTGTATAAAACAAGTTTTCCGAACCACTTTGCCCTGTTACGCCGTCATCACAATCTCATTTCAAAAAGCAGCTTTTAAATCAACTCATTTCTGCTGATAATCAATGCTAAAAACTACCAAAAATAATTCCGTAACTATTTGACACATAATTAAAAATTCC
>CAXYKR010000254.1:0-4148 GCA_964277815.1 uncultured Mucilaginibacter sp.
TACTTTTGTATCAAGACAAAAGTAAGATGCCACTGCGGCATAGAGCAGGCTGAACTACGTAAACTCTTACTGACTCCAGTTCAATCCGTAGAGACCTATGCAGCGTTCACCTATCTTAAAGAGATTGCTTCGTATCCTCGCAATGACGTACTTTTTTTAAAACTTTAGCAATCAAGGGATAATCTACCTTTCTACTTATCGCAAATAACAAGATTTCTCACTATCGTTCGAAATGACAGGAGGTTTTGTTTATCAAAAAACAATTGAAAAACTTAATTAAACTGCAACGTAAACACCGTACCCACACCTTCAGTACTCTGTACCTGAATATTCCCTTTATGCATCAGCATAATCTGTTTACACAAGCTTAAACCTATACCGCTACCGGTTTTGCGGGTGCTGAAGAAGGGGATAAAGATTTTTTCCATCAACTCGGCCGACATGCCCAGGCCATTGTCGGCTACTTTGAGCAGGGTTTTGTTTTGCTGTACTTCGGCCGATAGGGTGATGATGGGTTCGGGGCGGTCTTTAACGGCTTCGATGGCGTTCACTAACAGGTTAATTAACACCTGTTCCAACAGGTTAATGTCCACGTCGATGGTCAGGCTCAGGTCGCGCAGGATGATGTCCAGTTCGATGTTTTTCTTTTCGAGGGTGGGCAGCATCAGGGTGTTGAGGTTTTCGAACAGGTCGTATACCGATACCTTTTGCATTTCCAGCTTAGTAATTTTATTTAAGCTGCGGTAGCTTTCGGTAAACTTGAGCAAACCTTCGCTGCGGCGTTTAATGGTGTCAATGCCCAGTTCCAAATCTTCCAAATCGGGTCCTACGGCGCTGTTGGCAATGTCGGGGCGTTGCAGGCGGTTTTTCAGGGTATCGGCCAGCGACGAGATGGGTGCCACCGAGTTCATAATCTCGTGGGTCATTACGTTTAATAGCTTCGACCATGCGTTGGATTCCGACTCGTCCATGGCATCGCTTACGTTCTGAAAGGCCACTAGTTTGTACACTTTATCTTCGCTTTTTAATAAGCTGGCCATCAGTAACAGCTTCACTTGTTGCTGGTCTTTAACCAGGGTAATCACCCTGCTGCCGCCGGATTTTATTTTGATAATTTCGTTAAATATCTCCGCATTGCGCCGTTCGAGCGATTCGATGTTTTTGAGGTAGGGGATATTCAACAGGTTTTTAAACGACTCATTCACCCAGCCAATTTCGCCGGTAGAGAGCTCGTACGACAGGATACCCGTGCCCACCAGTTCTAATATTTTTTGCAGGTAATGGTACTGCGTTTCGCGCTCGCGATTGATGGTTTTAAAGGTGGTGTTAATCTCGTTAAAACCCTGGCGCAGCACCTGCACATTGGTAGGTGCGCTTTGCACGGCATAATGGCGCGAAAAATCGCGGTACTGGGCCGCCTCGGCAAACTCCTGCACCTCTTGCTGTATTTTGCCGTACTGCTGCATAATACTGGCCACCACGTAAATTACAAAGGGTGCCAGCGCCGCGGCATAAACATAACGCTGGGTAGTAATGGCAAAAGCAGCGCCGCAAAGCAGCGCAAACAGCATAAAAATGCGCAGCAGCAATTGCCACTCGTAACGCTTAAATATCATACTTGTTCAGTCGGCGGTAAAGGGCGGTACGGGTTAGGCCAAGCTCTTTGGCGGCGCGGGTTATGTTGCCGCTGTGTTTATCAATCACCCGCAAAATGGCGTTCTTTTCCATCTCGCTCAAAGGCACGTTGTCGGCATCTTCGGCGGTTTGAGGCTTGGCCGTTTCGAGCGATGAAAAAATCAGGTCGTCAGGTTGCAGGGTAGCATCCTCGGCCATAATTACGGCGCGCTCAATGGTGTACTGTAACTCGCGAATGTTGCCCGGGTAACTGTACTGCTGCAATTTTTGCAAAGCCGCCGCACTAAAATCAACGTTGGGTTTTAAGTACTTGGTGGCATACACCTTGGCAAAGTGGCGGGCCAGGAGCGGCACGTCGGTATTACGGCGGCGTAGCGGAGGCATGGTAATTTCTACCGTGTTGATGCGGTAAATTAAATCTTTTCGGAACTTGTTTTCGTTAGCCAGCTCCTGCAGGGGTACGTTGGTGGCACAAATCAGCCTGATGTTAATATCAACAGCCTTGTTGGTGCCCAGGCGGGTAACCTGGCGGTTTTGCAGCACGGTGAGCAGTTTGGCCTGTTGCAACAGGCTGATGTTACCAATCTCGTCTAAAAACAAAGTACCGCCCTCGGCTTCTTCAAAGCGGCCCATACGGTCTTCGCGGGCATCGGTAAAGGCTCCTTTTTTATGACCGAAAAGTTCGCTCTCAAACAAAGTATCGGTCAGGGCACCCACGTCAACTTTTACAAAAGGCTTGTTAGCCCGCAACGAGCGTTCGTGAATAGCTTTGGCCATCAGGTCTTTCCCGGTACCGTTTTCGCCTAAAATCAAAATGTTGGCATCGGTAGGGGCAATCTTGTTGACTTTGTAAAAAATATCCTGCATCACGTCCGACTCGCCCAAAATAGAGGTACTGCCGGCCGAACCTTTAACCGCCACTTTAGGGCGTTTGGGACCTTCCTGCTTGTCGAGCAAATCGCGGATGGTTTCAATCAGTTTTTCGTTATGCCACGGCTTCACCACAAAATCGTTGGCACCTTCTTTCAATGAGCGCACGGCCAGGTCAATATCGCCGTAGGCCGTAATCATAATTACACAAACGTTGGGCCTCCACTCTTTAACCTTGCGCAGCCAGTAAATCCCCTCGTTGCCGGTGTTCATGGCGCTGTTAAAGTTCATGTCCAGCAATACCAGGTCAACCTGGTTGCGGGTAAGCAGCGAGTTGATGTTTTCCGGATTTTTTTCGGTAATAATTTCATGCACTTCCGTTTTCAGCAAAAGCCTTACTGCGGTTAGTACATCGGTATCATCATCAACAACCAGTATGGTAGCTTTTTTTAATATCATGGAGTTTTTTGTGTAAGAAATTAAGTTTACATCAAGCTATTGTATATAATAGCAGCATCTAAAGGTAAGCATATAAATTTGCTGCCCTAACATGCCTTAAAGGGCAATTGCGTATCCAAAAATATAACTATTTGTATATCAACGGCCTTTTTACAATGCACAATTTTTACATTGTATCGTTACCGCACACTGTTTGTAACACAAGCGTACGCGCAATTTGCCTGGTATTGTAAATTGTGCTGATATACAGTGTTTTACACAATGGCACAAGGTTTATATAAGCTAATGCAAACAATCTTATTTTAAGTGGACAGAGTAATTGAGAAAAAAAAGTGGAACAGTAAGCGCTTAATGACCATTGGCGGTATTGCCGCTGTGGTATTGCTGGTAGCAGGTAGCATTGTGTTTACCTCGGGCAAAAGCAAATTAAACGTTGATACGGAGCGCATTACCATCAGCAATGTAACTAAAGGTTCATTCCAGGAAATTATTCCGCTGAATGGTATTGTGCTGCCCATCACCACCATATACCTTGACGCTGTTGAAGGCGGACGGGTTGAAAAGCTTTTTGTAGAAGATGGCGCTACCATGAAAAAAGGGCAGCCTATTTTAAAACTGGCCAACACCGATTTGGAGCTGAGCCTGGCCAACGAAGAAACTGCCGTATTTAACGTATTAACGCAGATGCAGATTTCGCATGATAACGCCCGCCAGAATACCATCAGCAAACTGAACCAAATGGCCGAGGTGGAAAGCAGCCTGAAAGAAGCCGAACGCGTTTACAAACTTAACAAAAAGCTGAACGACCAAAAAGCCATCGGCTTGCAGGAGTTCCAGAAATCGGAAAACGATTATAATTATGCTCAGCGCCGCAAACGTTTAACGACCCAGATTTTAAACCAGGACTCGACTGCCATGAACCAGCAGACCTCGCAGTCTAAAGAATCATACGCGCACATGAAATCGACCCTGGAGTTGATGCGCAAAAAGGTAGGCGACCTAATTGTACGCGCCCCGGTTGACGGGCAATTAACCTCGCTGGATGCTGAGATTGGTCAGAGCAAACAAAAAGGCGGTCGTTTGGGGCAGATTGACGTACTGTCGGGCTACAAGGTGCGTGTCGATGTAGACGAGCATTACATTACCCGGGTATTTAACGGGCAAATGGGCGAGTTTACTTTGGG
>CAXYKR010000255.1:0-10515 GCA_964277815.1 uncultured Mucilaginibacter sp.
CGCCTAACGCGTAAACGCCCGGCACATTGGTTTCCAGTTTGTTGTTTACTTTAACAAAGCCTTTCTCGTTTGTCTCTATCCCGGCGGCCTCTAAATTGAGGGCTTTGGTTTGCGGCTCGCGGCCGGCGGCAATTAAAACGTGGGTACACTCCTGTACTTCGGTATGGCCGTCGATATCTAATGTCGCCAATATTCGCCCGTGATGGTCTTTTTCAAATTTGGTGGCTTGCGTTTTTGGGCGGATAGCAATACCTTCTTCTTCTAAAATGTTGCTGATTTCGTGCGCTACGTCCTCATCTTCATGGCTCATGATACGCTCGCCACGCTCAAGCAGGGTAATCTGGCTGCCAAACCGCCTGAACATCTGCCCAAACTCCAGCCCGATGTAGTTACCGCCAATAATTAAAATATGTTGCGGCACGGTTTCCAGTTCAAGGATGCTTGTAGAGGTAAGATAATCAATATCCTGCAGGCCTTCAATATCGGGTATCACCGGCTGCAAACCGGCATTAATAAAAATCTGTTCGGCCGTCAGCTCTTCAACTCCCCCTGAATTGAGCTCTACTTTGACCGTTTTTGGGCCGGTAAAGCTACCTACGCCAAACAGCAAATCAATATTCGGGTCTTCTTCCAGACTTTTCTGGTTACCGCTGCGCGAATGTTCAACAATGGCATCTTTTCGCTTTTTGATTTGCGGCATATCAATGCTATAGCTGTCAATATGTACACCTAAATTGTTGCAGCGCCCGGCCAAGTAAGCGGCCCGGGCCGATGCTACCATAGCTTTGGTGGGCGTACAACCATCGTTAACGCAGGTACCGCCCACCAGGCGTTTTTCAATAATGGCCACCTTTTTACCGGCCTTAGCCATTTTGCGCGCCAGCGGACTACCTGCCTGCCCCGAACCGATGATGATAACGTCGTATTGCTTCATTATTCCGTTACCTTTACACCTTTCCAAAACGCCACATAGTTTTTAATTTGTGCAGCAGCGTCTTTAGGCTCAGGGTAATACCAGGCCGCATCTTTATTTTGCTGGCCGTCTATTTCGAGCGTATAATACGAGGCCAGGCCTTTCCACGGACAGGTGGTGTGGGTGTCCGAAAGTTTTAAATATTCGGCCTTCACGCTTTCTTTCGGGAAATAGTGGTTATTTTCAACAACAATGGTTTTATCGCTTTCGGCAATTACCTGGTTATTCCAGACAGCTTTCATAAGTATGAGTGTTGTTATTTTACGTTTGCGAGGTTAAACACGGAGTGTAACATTGGTAAAATAACTTTGAGCCCAAATTGTTTGAAACGGTCTGCAAAAGGTCGGACGAAAAAATGTGAAAATTTTTGATAAAATATTTTTTAATTTTTCATTTTATCGCATATCTTTGCAGTCCCAAAATAAGGGAAACGTTCTTTAAAGCATGATAGAAATTAATCGTTTAATAACGAATGATTAATTTAACTATTATAACTTTAACCTATTAATTGGTCTATTCGTCTAGGGGTTAGGACGCCAGATTTTCATTCTGGAAACAGGGGTTCGATTCCCCTATGGACTACAAAAGCCGCTTATTTTTAGCGGCTTTTTTGTTTTTGTAACTATTTTCTTTTGTCGATATCTTTTGCGTTGCCTAATACATACAACTGCATAATGGTGTTTATAATCCAAATGTGTACACTATTGTAATCTTAATTTTTACCTCTATTTTTCATCCTGATTTAGAAAGTTATATTTACTTTTGCGGCAAATGATAAACCGGTGTTTAGCCATTCTACTGCTTTTGGGCCTGGTAAGTTCCAACTTCTCCAGGTTCTTCGCGTATGCCGGTTTTGAGGTTAATCAAAAATATATTGCGTCTACGCTTTGCGAAAACAAAGCACGTCCCTGGATGCATTGTAACGGCCGGTGCTATCTTATGAAGAAACTGCGTCAGGCAGAAGAGAAAGAAAAAAAGCAGGAGCAACAAGACAAGCGGAGCCAGTACCAGGAAGCATTGCCTGCGCGTGCAGCTATGATAAATGCTATTATCAAACCGCGGGTTCAACGCAAAACCTATCCTGTTACAGCAGTTCCCGGCCTTTCCGAAAGAGCGATACCTATCTTCCAGCCACCTAAAGTAGCTTAGTGATTTTACCTGTCTGTTTTTAGCAGCCTCCAGCTGCATGGAACAGCTATGCCTTATTTTCATTAACTCAATTCACTAATTGATTTGAGGTCCTACAGACGACCTCGAGCTACTTATACATTCATGAAAAAAATTTTATCTCTTACAGCTCTAGCAGCTGTCCTGCTCACCTCATGCGCTAAAGATAACGACAACATAGAGCCTGCCGAAACCGAAGGAAAAGCAACCCTGACTTTTGACGCCGTAGTGGGCGCCAGCGATTTTGCCTTGAGCAAAGACTTTACGGCAAATGGCAAAACCTGGAACTTTACGCAACTACGTTACTGGGTGAGTAATGTTACTCTGGTCAAAGCCAGCGGTGAAGAATATACCGTGCCTAACTCTATTTACCTGATCGAGGAAAATAACGAAACAGGCACCAACAGTACGTTTAATTATCCGGCAAACAAGCGGGAAAGTGTGAGCCTTACCAACATTCCTGCCGGTGACTACAAAGGCATTAAGTTTAGTGTAGGAGTTGGCCAGAAATATAACGATAACCTGAGTTTGCAAGCCGGTGAACTATCACAATTGAACGGCATGACCAACGTTTCGTGGATGTGGGCCACCAGCTACATTTTTTCATCACTAAAAGGCAAGGTAACCGAAGGTGCGAATACTAAAGCTATCGTTGTCGAAACCGGTCTAAATGCGAACTATAAAAGCCTTAGCCTGAGTTTTCCATCAAACGTTAAAATAAGTTCATCAAAATCAGCGACCATTTTATTAAATGCTGACGTAGCTAAGGTTACTGATGGCGTAGATATTATGGTTACGCCAACTATTGGTGGCTCCACCGCTACCGTAATGACTACGGTGGCAAATAACTACTCTACCAAAGTATTTTCGGTTAAATCTGTCAATTAAGCCTGTGGCAAGCAACGCCATCATTAAGCGTTTGGCACCGATGCTGTTATTAGTATTGCTGTTAGCTTCTTCCTGTAAAAAGGAGGAAGCACCTACAGCAGATCCGGTAAACGTGGTGCACCCATACACTTTGGACATTCCGGCTAATTTTCCGAAACCGTTGAATGACCCGGATAATCCGCTAACAGTAGAAGGCGTGGCATTAGGGCGCATGCTGTTTTATGACCAGCGCCTGTCTGCCAGTAACCGGCTATCCTGCGCATCCTGCCATCACCAGGACTTATCTTTTAGCGATGGCGTTGCTTTAAGTAATATCGGCGAATCCGGCAAAATGTTGCCCCGCAACGCGCCAGCACTCATTAACCTGGCATGGATGCAGAATGGCTTGTTTTGGGATGGTGGTTCTACTAACCTGGAGTCGCAGGCATTTGGCCCGCTCACCAGCGCCGACGAGATGCACCAGAATTTGTATGAGCTTGAAGCCGAGTTAAAAGCCATTCCGGATTACCTGCAGCGCTTTAAACAGGTTTTTGGCGGCAATCCTACTTCGGCTAATATAGTGAAAGCGCTGGCTCAATTCGAGCGGACGCTGATCTCCGGCAGCTCGCGGTACGACCGATACAGCCGCAAAGAGCCTGGTGCAAAGCTCACTGGTGAGGAACTTGAAGGACTGGCCTTAATAAACACCAAATGCCGCAGTTGCCATGCCGGGGAATTGTTTACTGATAATGGCTATCATAACAACGGCATAGACAACGATTTTACCAGCGATGCACATGACGGCCTGTTCCAGGGCCGTTCCCGTATCACCTTTAATCCGGCAGATCTGGGTAAGTTCAGAACGCCCACCTTGCGCAATGTGCTGCTCACAGCACCATACATGCATGATGGCCGGTTTGCAACCATCGAAGCAGTGCTGGCACATTATCACACCGGCGTGAAGGTATCGCCCACCCTTGATCAGGCACTCTATCAGAGCAACGGACAGGCAGGCATAGCTATGACCGACGCAGAAATAAGATCAATCAAAGCGTTTTTAGGCACCCTGACTGACCAAATTTTTATTAACAACAAGAGATTAAGTAATCCATTCTAATTATGATACAGCATTTGAAATTTCCCTTACTGATTAGTGTGCTGCTGTTAGCATTAACAGCTTGTTCTAAAAAGGACAATATAGCCCCTGACTATAGTGAAGATAACCTGGCCCCCTTTTCGGTTGAATTTGATAACATCGTAGGCGAACGCACCCTGGCTTTTAATAATATCGCCAGCCCATACAGCAATGCCGCCGGAGAAAAGTTCACCGTATCGCTGGTGCAGTATTTTATCAGCAATGTGAAGGTAAGTAAGGCTGATGGCACCACTTTTACAGTGAAGCAAGACAGTAGCTATTTTTTGATCAAAGGCGCGGATAAGACTACCCGTTTTGCCAAAGTACGTGTTCCGGAAGGTGATTATACAAAACTAACCTTTACCCTGGGTATAGACAGCCTGCGCAGCACCATGGACATCAGCAAACGCACCGGCGTGCTTGATCCATCGGGCGGCATGGACGATGGCATGTACTGGGGCTGGAATGCCGGTTACATCTTCTTTAAAATGGAAGGTAACTCCGATGTGATCTCTAATGACGTAAACGGGGATCCAACCGGTAAAAAACAATTCAAATACCATATTGGTGGTTTCGGCGGTTATAGCGCGCCAACCATTAATAATATTAAAACTGTCACCATTGACCTGACCAACGCAGGTATTGCCAAAGTGCGTAAGGACCGTCAGAGCAATGTGCATTTGTTTGTTGATTTGATGAAGGTTTTCAACGGTAAAAATGCCTTCAAAATCGCCCAGCACCCAAATGTCATGTTCAGTGAATACAGCGTTAACATTGCCACCAACCTGAACGAACTTTTTCGCCACGATCACACCGAAAATTAAGTAAGATGAAGAAAAAAGCATTCTGGCTGGTTCTTTTGAGCTTCTTCACGTTTCTGTATGCCTGTCAAAAAGAAGGAGCAATCAAAGAGACGGTTAACCAGTTCCTGGGCTTTCAGAAACCAACCAACTTTCCGGAACCGGAATACAAGCTAGCCAACAATCCGGTTACCGAAGCAGGCTTTTTACTAGGGCGAACCTTATTCTACGAAGCGAGATTATCACGCAACAATACCATTTCCTGCGGTTCCTGCCATATACAGTCTTCAGCATTTACCCAACACGGCCATGACGTGAGCCACGGTATTGATGACCGGCTGGGTACCCGTAATTCCCCGCCTATCATGAACCTGGCCTGGAACAAGGCTTTTATGTGGGGTGGCGGCGTTTATGACCTCGACCTTCAGCCCATCGTTCCCATCACTACACACGAGGAAATGGATGAAAACCTGGATAACGTGATGAACAAACTACGCAGTGTAGAAAAGTATCCGAAACTGTTTAAAGCGGCCTTTGGTAGCGAAGAGGTCACCACTGCCAGATTGATGAAAGCTTTATCACAGTTCATGATCATGTGCATCAGCGCAAATTCGAAGTACGACAAAGTGATACGCAAAGAAGGCGGTCAGTCTTTTACGGCAGATGAGCAGGCTGGCTATGAATTATTTAAAGTTAAATGCGCTAGCTGCCACCGGGAGCCTTTGTTTACGGATGGCTCTTTTCGAAATAATGGTTTAGGTACAAGCCCTATCAATGACCAGGGACTGTACACAGCCACGCTTCAGGCAACTGACCGGTACAAATTTAAAGTACCCAGCCTGCGCAACCTGACCTATACTGCGCCGTACATGCACGACGGCCGGTTTTTATCGCTAAATGGCGTTTTCGATCATTATAGTGGGGAAGTACAAACAACCATAAACCTCGATCCGCTTTTACAGCAAAATGGCAGAACGGGTATCTCGCTTTCTGCGGATGACCGCACCAAGCTTACTGCTTTTCTAAAAACGCTGGATGATCCGGATTTCGTTACCCGAAAAGATCTGGCGGAACAATAAACACACGATTTAATAAATGAAAAAATATACACTGCTTTTTTTATTGACCCTGCTTAGCTTGCCTGGCCTAGCCTGCGATATATGCGGCTGCGGCGTGGGCAGCTACTACATAGGTATTCTGCCGGAGTACAACAAACGATTTATCGGGTTGCGCTATCAGCATAAAACATTACTGACTCACCTGGGGCCTTTCGGGGAGCGTACGCCAATAACCTCTGATGAGACTTACCAGACGGCCGAGCTTTGGGGCGGCTGGAATATCGGCAAAAGGTTCCGCGTGCTGGCCTTTGTACCTTATAACTTTAATAACCGCACGGCGCAAACCGGAACTGGTTCAAAAAACGGACTGGGTGACGTTGCAGTAATGGGATATTATAATCTTTTCAGCGGCCGCCATATTGTTAATGAAAAATTATTAGTGCACTCTTTATGGATAGGAGCAGGTATTAAAGCACCTACCGGAACATACGAAGCGGCAGAACGTACGCTTTTGAGCGAGTCGCCGAATAACTTCCAGTTGGGTACAGCCAGTACCGATTTTACCTTGAATGCGGCGTATGATGTGCGGCTGATGGATTTGGGTATAAATATCAACGCCAATTATAAGATCAACACCAATAATAAATATGATTACCGGTACGGCAACAAGCTGACAACAAACGCCTTGCTATATTACAAGTTTCGGCTCTTCAATAAGCTGACTATCGCACCAAACGCTGGCGTATTGTATGAAACCTCGCAACAGGATGTGGAGCAGAACAAATATAACGTTGATGTTTCCGGCGGTCATGTTTTATCGGCTGTCGGCGGTCTGGAAGCCAGTTTTGGTCGCTTTTCGGCCGGAGCCAATTACCAGGCTATTGCCTCACAACATTTAGCCAATAACCGTGTCAAAGCGGGCGACCGACTAATGATTCACTTTTCTGTAGCATTTTAACTGAACAATAACTTTAAGTAAATAACAAAATGAAAAATAGCATATCAAATTTCTTAACCATATGGAGTATACTCTTCACTTTATCTGCCTGCCAGAGCGAGCCTGATTACAAAGCCATCAGGCAGCAGGTTCTTGACCAGCATGATCAGGTGATGATAGATGGCGAAAGGGCGATGAGTAATAAAATGAAACTCGATACGCTGGGCTCTTCGGGGCTTGCCGTATTGAAAAAGCAACAACCCGGCTTAGACACTGCTGCCGAACGGATACAGATCAACGCCTTGAGCCGGAAGCTGACGGATGCCGATGATCAAATGAATGAGTGGATGCATAACTTTAAGACAGATATGGATGGCAAGTCTAATGAGGAATCAGTAAAGTACTTCGAAAGTGAAAAAGTCAAGATTCAAAAGTTGGACAGCATCTATAAAGCAGCGCTTAAAGAGTCCGAGGCTTATCTGCAGAAGTTTAACATCAGACCAGATACAGGTGCTAAGGGCATGGAGCATATGAAAATGTAATGTTATAATGAGCAAAGAGGGATGTTGTATCTCTTTCTGCTAAGTTAATTGCATCAAAAAAACAACTCAAAATTCCCTGAAATGATAATTGAAAAATTAATTTACATTTCTTACGGATGTCCTATTTTTAAAAGTAACCTTTATAAATTTTATAATTAAACATTCATTAACTCAACGCCTATAATACTTATAAAAATCTCTTCATCAATACTTTGTTACTACGTTGAAATTAATTTTTAGAATTAAAAAAGTTTACATCAAGTTTTTAATCTCAATAAGCATATTGCCTAAATCAAAGTAATCAGGAAAATCGCTTTTAACCTTTTTTTCCTATTAAAAAACAATAAAACATTTTCAGCGGATGTAAAGTCGCCTACTTAAAGGGCGAATAAGATGTTTCACTGCGTTCAACATGATAAATTGGTCTTTTAAGGCAATGAACATCATTACATCTCAAAACATCACCTTGTGGAATGTTTATAAAATGTTAAAAGCGATTTCCCTGATAAAGTATTAGAGTAAATGCTACCATAACTTATGAATGCATAGCCCAGCCTAAACGATAAGTACATCTTTTAAAAATTGTCTGATATGCCATAAATCTAACAAGGCAATCATATTCAGACTACCATTCGTCAGACAGACTATCTGTTTCTGATTTAGCTACAATGGCACTCATTTGCCCTACTTTGTTGCAAAAATCGTCCTCGTTGGTGGTAATGGTAATCTGCATTTGTGCCACACGGCCATCAGGCAGCACAACCGTTTTAATACAATTAGAAAGCTTAGTATACTTAGCCGAAAACCGCTCTAAAAATTCTTGTCCGTCAAACTGAAAAATCATACGCTATTTTAATTAGGGGTATCAATAGTTTATTTGCCTAATAATACTAAATTTTTATATTAATTGGCAAAGGTTGCTTTACACAAAATTTAATTTTACACAACTCTTATTTAATCTTACGTGAGCGGATATCTGATAGTTGCACATTTTTATAAATTATACTATACATTTGGTGCCTTTTACCATGATGAAAATTGCAACCTACAATGTTAACAGTATTAACAGTCGTTTGCCGGTACTGCTACGCTGGCTAAACGAGTCGCAACCCGACGTGGTGTGCCTACAGGAGCTGAAAGCGCCGCAAGAAAAATTTCCGTTGGAGGCCATACAAGCAGCAGGCTACCAAGCCGTATGGCATGGCCAGAAAAGCTGGAACGGCGTAGCCATTTTGGCCCGTAATGCCGAAATTATCGAAGTAACCCGCGCCTTACCCGGTGCACCTGACGACGAGCAAAACCGTTACTTAGAAGCCATTGTAAATGATGTTGTAATTGGCTGCCTGTATTTACCTAACGGCAACCCGGCTCCCGGACCGAAGTTTGATTATAAGCTGCAATGGATGGAACGCCTTACGGCCCATGCCGCCGGTTTATTAGCCAAAAACCTGCCGGTAGTTTTAGCCGGGGACTATAACGTGATACCAACGGCGCTGGATGTATACAAGCCGGAACGCTGGTTGGAGGATGCTTTATTTAGACCGGAAACCCGGGCAGCTTTTGAGAATCTAATCAGCCAGGGCTGGACAGATGCACTACGCAGCCTGCACCCGAATGAAACGATTTATACTTTTTGGGACTATTTTAGAAACGCCTATGGGCGGAATGCCGGCTTGCGGATTGACCATTTTTTGCTGAGCCCGGCTTTAAGTGGCCGACTCACGGCTGCCGGTGTAGATAAGCATGTACGCGGCTGGGAGAAAACCAGTGACCACGCCCCCACCTGGATTGAGTTGGCTTAATGCACTAAGCAATTGAATATGGGAAGAAATGAGACACTTCAATAGCACTTCTTCCCTCAAAAAAATTATAAGCTAATAGATTATTGAGCGTCGTAAATAACAACCTTATCAAACAAAACCCTGAACTCGTCTAAAAAGGCTTTATGCACTTCGTGTACCTGATAAACATCGTGTGCTGCTAAATCTTCAAAAAATACAACCAGGCTAAACGTATAGGTAGTATCTACCACAGCACGTTCAATAGGTGCAGGTGTACCTATGTGTAGATTTTTGATTACTTCTATACTTTCCAGGCTTTGTAATCCTTGGCGAAAAGCCTGCTTTTGTTCGTCGGTGGTATCGGCTTTAAGCCAAAATAATACGTGGTGCGCTATCATACCACAAATATATTAATCTGATGCAGGATTGCTAGTATTTAGGTTCCAAGACGAAATCCCTACCTCATACCTAAAAATTCAATGATATATCCCTATTTGCACAACATATCTTTGTCACTATTTAAATGCAGTTACCAAATGTGAAGTAATAGCAGTTACTTTGCGCCTTAAAAGTATATTTACAGTTTATTTATTCACGCTTAACTTCATCATGTTCGACATTTGTTGCATTGGTCATATTACAAAAGATAAGGTAGTTAATTCTTCGGGCGAGCGTTACCTGGCCGGAGGCACTGCTTTTTATTTCGCCAATGCCTTGCATCAAATGCCTGTAAACCTCGGCCTGGTAACTGCGGTTGGCTCAACCGAATTATTGGTGTCAGAACAGTTAAAACAGAAGGGCGTAAATGTAACCGTGCTGCCAAGCGAGCATTCAGTATATTTTGAAAATATCTACGCTCAAAACCAGGACCATCGTACGCAGCGTGTACTCCAAAAAGCAGAGCCTTTCGGTACCGGCCAATTTGCGAGTGTTGAGGCCCGTATTTTTCACCTTGGTCCCCTGCTAGCTGATGATATGCCTTTAGAACTTATCCAGTATCTGTCTACCAAAGGTAAGGTATCGTTAGATGCACAAGGCTACCTGCGCGAGGTGCGCGATTACCAGGTACACGCCATTGACTGGCCTGAAAAACTGCAAGCCTTGCCGCATATCAGCATTTTAAAAGTAAATGAATTTGAGTCAGAAATACTTACCGGTATAAACGATATCCGCGACGGTGCCCGCCAACTGGCCGAATGGGGCGTAGAGGAAGTGGTGGTTACGTTAGGCAGTGCAGGCTCGCTGATTTATGTAG
>CAXYKR010000256.1:0-8427 GCA_964277815.1 uncultured Mucilaginibacter sp.
CTACGCCAGTGCGGACAGACTCTTTGACTTTAACTAAAATTACCTTCGGCAGTAACTCGCGCACTATCGTATCAGTAAACTTTACCGACCCCAGAAACGTAGCTAACCAGTATCGGTTTATCCAGTACATTAACGGCAGGCAGGTGAACCGTATTTATGTAATTGACGACCGCCTGACCGACGGCAACCGCATTAAACAGGATTTGTATTTTAGTGATGATGACTTTGAAACTGATAAACTGGTAAGCGGCGATGTGGCGCGGGTAGAAATACAGTGCATAGACAAGCCGGTATTTACCTATTTCTTCACCTTCAGGCAGCAAAGCCGCGGCGGGCCGGGCGGCGGTACCACGCCGGGAAACCCACCATCTAACATTGACAACGGCGCGCTGGGATATTTTAGCGCACACACCTATCAAAGTATCGAAATTAAAATTCCGTAACCTAAACTACAATACTTTTACTTTTTGCCAACTAAAAGACAGTAAATTTGCAGCAATAATAAAACAAGCGATACATTACAAGTATTGTTTGTTACAAATACCTGCTGCGATGAGTGAACAAACGGCTACCCTGTCTTACCCCAAACACTACTTACGGTTTGCCGTGGGTATGGTATTTTTTTTACCGGGACTAATATTTGCCAGTTGGGCATCGCGCATTGCCACCATACAGCAAACTTTAAATTTATCTGATGCTGCCTTAGGCGCCATCCTTTTTTCGATACCTGTTGGGCTGATGGCCTCATTGCCTTTAGCCGGGTGGATGATATCGCACATTGGCAGCCGCAAGCTGGCTATTATCGGCATCATTGCTTATGGTATCGCATTGATTGGATTGGGCTACGCGCCCAATGTTACTGCGCTGGTTGCCTGCATGGTGTTTTATGGGTTTGCCAGCAATACGGTAAATATCGCCGTAAATACCCAGGCCGTAGCTACCGAAAAAGTTTACGGCAAACCCATCATGGCCTCCTTTCACGGCTTGTGGAGCCTGGCGGGTTTTGCCGGTGCAGGCATAGGCACATTTATGATAGGCAAAGGCATTATCCCTTTGCATCATTTTGTTTACGTTGCACTGGCCGTTGTTGCGGGATTACTGGTTTGCCAGCGCTACTTGTTTAACGATAGTTCGTCAGGCGATACCGGTCCGGCTTTTGCACTTCCCGACCGGCCTTTAATTAAATTGGGTATAATTGCCTTTTGCTCCCTCATTTGCGAGGGTGCTATGTTTGACTGGAGTGTTATTTACTTCAAAAAAGTAATACATGCCCAAGCCGGATGGATGGCCGCTGGTTATACCTCGTTTATGTGCACCATGGCCCTGGGCCGCTTTATAGCCGACTGGTTTGCCGAACGTTTTGGCCTGAAGCAAACATTACAGCTAAGCGGTTTGCTTACCGCTTCCGGATTGATGGTGGCCGTTATTTTTCCGCACTTGTTTACGGCCATGATTGGCTTTTTGCTGGTGGGCTTCGGCGTATCCTCAGTAGTGCCCATGGTTTACAGCATGGCTGGGCGCTCCAAAACTATGTCGCCAGGTTTGGCCCTGGCAGCGGTTTCGACCATAGGCTTTGTAGGCTTTTTAGTTGGGCCGCCAGTCATAGGCTTTGTAGCGGGTGCGTTTAGCTTGCGGGTAAGCTTTGTGCTGATTGCCGTGATGGGTTTGTGCGTAACAGCCTTATCTAGCAAGCTTAAACTTTAAGCTATTAACGTATCGGTTTCATAATCCGGCTCCAGCGGACTTTATTGAGCAGCGTTGCCGATGAATCTGTACTGAACCAGGTAATCATGGCTTTACCTACCACGTGGTCTTCGGGCACATAGCCCCAAAAGCGCGAATCGAGTGAGTTGTGGCGGTTATCGCCCATCATCCAGTAATAGTTCATTTTAAAGGTGTAATGGTCGGCCGGTTTGTTGTTAATCAATACTTTACCGTTATTAACCTCTACACGATTCCCCTCATATAATTCAATAGCCCTGCGGTAAAGCGACATGGTCGAGTCGTTAAGCGCAATGGTCATACCGCGTTTAGGCATCACCAGCGGGCCAAAGTTGTCAATGTTCCACGCAAACTTAGGGTTATGCGGAAATACATCGGCGTCGTAGTGGCCTGCCGGTTCATTGATGAGCGTTACTTTTTTAATATTGCTGTATTGCTTAAATGCAGCTAAGCTTTGTTTGGGTATATTGACGATAAGCGAGGTATCGCTCAATTGCTGCAATACTTCCATACTGAGCTCCTGCAATAATTTGGGATTAAGCGTATTGCCGTCGGTGGTTACTTGGTAAGTGGTTTCCTGGTCGGGCGCTTCGGCGGCTGGCTTACCATTGATTAAAACCCGGCCGTTAACAATGCGCAACTCATCGCCCGGTGTAGCCTGGCAACGTTTAATTAAGTTGGTACGAACATCTACCGGGCGGTCATACGCCGGGTCGGCTTCTTCGGGCTTATTAAAAACTACGATGTCGCCTTTTTTAATTTCGGACAAGCCCGATAATCGGAAATAAGGTAATTTTATACCATCCCAATAGGTTTTAATATTGTTGCTGGTTACGGTCGACTCTAAAAACGGCACGGCAACCGGCGTCATGGGCATGCGAGGCCCGTAATGTATTTTGCTTACAAACAAGTAATCGCCGGTAAGTAAGGTACCCTCCATCGAGCCAGAAGGTATGGCGTAAGCAGAAAATAACAAACCACGCACCAGCGTTGATGCCACCAGGGCAAACAAAATGGCATCAACCCACTCGCGTGTTTTAGACTTTTTTACTTTAGACGACGCATTACGTTTAAACCGGTTGAACAGAGACATATAGGCAGCAATTTAGGTGATACAAACCTATGACTTACTATGCCTTAACTTGTTACAAAAAAAAAATTACTTTTTAGCCGTGTTTAAATCCTGGTCGGTCGGGTTTAAAATATACTCATGACTTTCGCCGGCATGGCGCAGTATAAATTTAAGGCGTTCTTTAGGTAAGGTTATGTCTAATGCCAGGGTAGCAATGACGTCGGGTAGGTTTTCCATAATGGTAGGCACATGGCTGCTTTCGGGTAAATCAACCAGGATGTCATCACCCATCGGTTTAATTTTCCAGTCTTTTATCTGCGCATTATTCAATACTTCAATCCACTTTTCCTGATAAGCATTCATCTTTATTACGTTTTACTCATAAAGCGTTTTGCGTTTAAAATGTTTCGCTAACGGACGGTGACAAATATTGGCAAGCGGTAGCATAAGCAAAGCGTCATACCAAATCAACAATTTGCACGCTAACAATATTAGCATAATTATTTTTACTATTTTTGATATTAGATGTATGCAATTGTTGATATTGAGACCACGGGCGGGCATGCCAGCGCTAACGGAATTACCGAAATAGCCATCTGTATTCATGATGGCAAGGAGGTGGTTCAGCGCTACCAGACTTTAGTTAATCCGGGTAAAGAAATTCCGATTTATATACAAACCCTTACCGGCATCAGCAATGAGATGGTACAGGAAGCGCCTTATTTTAAAGAGGTGGCTTACGATATTTACCACCTCATTCAAGGGCATATCTTTGTTGCCCACAACGTCAATTTCGACTATTCTTTTGTAAAATATCACTTGGCGGCGGCCGGGTACGATTTGCAATGCGCTAAGCTTTGTACCGTACGTTTAAGCCGTAAAATCTTACCGGGCAAAACATCGTATAGCCTGGGTAAGCTTTGCCACCAGTTAGGCATCGGTAACTCGGCCAGGCACCGCGCCGCCGGCGATGCAGATGCCACGGCCGAACTGTTTACCCTGTTGCTGGAAAACGACCTCAACCAGCATATACCTGAAGCACTGAAGCAACGCTCGAAAGAACAAGTGCTGCCCCCTAACCTGCACCGCAGTTTTATTGATAAGTTGCCACCTACACCAGGTGTGTATTACTTTCATGACAATAAGGGCAAGGTGGTTTATGTGGGCAAGGCGGTCAATATCAAAAAACGGGTGGCCAGCCATTTTAGCGGCAATAATTCCGGTGCGCAACGGCAGGATTTTATGCGCAACATTCACCAAATTAGTTTTCAGGAATGCGGCACCGAACTGATGGCCCTGCTTACCGAAGCGGTAGAAATTAAACGCCTTTGGCCCAAATTTAACCGCTCACAAAAAAAGCTGGAATTCAACTTTGGCCTGTACACTTACGAAGACCAGCGCGGTTACTTGCGCATGGCGGTTGATAAGCGCCGTAAATATTCAACCCCGGTACATACCTGCAGCTCGCTGCTCGAAGGACGGAATGTTTTATTGAAGCTGATTGACGCCTACCAGTTATGCCCCAAATTTTGCTTCATTCAAAAAAATAATGATACCTGTACCGGTGCCCTGCAAGCCCAATGCGCCTGCACCGGCCAAGAAAGTGTAGAAGATTATAACTACAAAATACAGCAGGCCATTGAAGGCTTAAAGCAAACCCTGCCCACCTTTGCCATCCGCGACGAAGGCCGCACTAACGATGAACACAGCTGCATTTTAATTGAAGAAGGCCGCCTTTACGGCATGGGCTACATTTCCCACTATTTCGAAGTCAACTCGTTATCACATCTCAAAAACCACTTAACGCCTTACCCAGGTAATGATTACATGCACAACATGATTATTAATCACGCCGAGGAACATCCGTGGAAAAAAGTGGAATTTGTGGAGGTGAGGAAGCTGGCGTGAGATAAAGCCTAAACATATTAATTAACTCAAGTTGCGAGTTAAGAAAGGTAAAAGAGTAAGCATCAAAAATAAGAACTTTGGTTAACCACAACTAAAGAACAAATGATGATGCTTACCAGGGATAAAATTATAGGAATATTTTGTTTTATAGACGATTTATTGAAAACAAGCAGGCATGATGAAGATATGCGCAGGCAGGTTAGCGACAGCGAGGTGATTACTACCGCTGTGGTATCTTGTTTGTACTTCGGCGGTCATCAGGACAAAGCCAGGCAGTTTATGAAGATGAGTGGACTGATACCCAGAATGCTGGATAAAAGCCGTTTTAACCGTAGATTGCATGGGGTAGCAGAACTGGTTTACAGCATATTTATGCAGATTGGCTATTACTTTAAATACGTCAGTTGTGAGATGAGTTATATATTGGATTCGTTTCCGGTTGCCGTATGTGATAACATCCGTATCATGAGTGCAAGGATACTCAAAGGTAAACAATGGCATGGAAAACAGACCAGCATGCGCAGGTACTTGTATGGCGTGAAGGTACAGCTGCTGGTCACCAGGGATGGTATACCGGTAGAGTTTGGCTTTGTACCGGGCAGTGAACACGATGCCCAGGCACTCAAGAAACTGCCTCTGGCATTGCCTGCTGAGAGTGAAGTATATGCTGATTCAGCCTATACCAATTATGAGATAGAGGACTGGCTTATGGACAATGGCCAGATTGCCTTGAAGGTACACCGCCGGTCAAACGCCAAAAGAAAAGACAGCGTAAGTGCTGCCTTTATTAAAAATTATATGCGCAAGAGGATAGAAACAACCATCAGTGAGATCAAAGGTTTATTCCTGAGAAAGCTTCACGCAGTGACTTTTAAGGGATGGTTACTGAAAATTACACTATTCATCTTCGCTTTTACAATAAGTAAATTAATCCCTAAATAACAACTTGAGTTATTTAATTCAAAGCCAGGGCAAAACTGTCCTGGTTTTATTATTTGTGTATAAATTGTAACAAAATGCGGCCTTTGTTATCTAATATTTAATACTAAATTGATCAACTTAAACAACTGACCTCCTTTTACCATGCTTAGTATTCGGAACATTGTAAAACAATATGCCGGGCATACGGCCTTAAGCGGTGTGAGTCTGGAAGTTACCGGCGGCCAAATATTTGGCCTGCTTGGGCCTAACGGCGCCGGTAAAACTTCGCTTATCCGTATCATTAATCAGATTACCGCACCCGACTCGGGCGAGGTGTATTTTGGCGGCGAAAAATTGAACCAGTCGCATATTGAGCGCATTGGCTACATGCCCGAAGAGCGTGGCTTGTATAAAAAGATGGCCATTGGTGAGCAAATTGTTTATCTGGCCCGACTGAAAGGCCTGAGCCATGCCGAGGCAACCCGACGCATTAAATACTGGTTTGAAAAACTGAAAATCGAAAACTGGTGGAATAAGAAAGTAGAGGAACTATCTAAGGGTATGCAGCAAAAGGCTCAGTTTGTAGCCACTGTACTGCACGAGCCCGACCTGATTATTTTAGATGAGCCATTCAGCGGTTTTGACCCGGTAAATGCTGAGTTGATTAAAAACGAGATACTGGAGCTGAACCAAAAAGGCGCAACTATTTTATTTTCTACTCACCGTATGGAATCGGTTGAAGAATTGTGCGACTCGATAGCGCTGATTCATCAATCACATAAAATTCTGGATGGCCGCATTAAAGATATTCGTAACGCTTACCGGAACAATACTTACCTGGTTGAATACAGCGGCAACCAGCTGATGTTAAACGGAAGCGAGCCATTTACCTTACTCGACCAAAACACCACCGACGAAGGCCACCTGATGCGCCTGCAGCTTAATGCTGACTCCAGCGTTAACAACGTGTTGCAATACCTGATACCGCAAGTAAGCGTAACCCGCCTTCAGGAAGTAATACCCAGCGTAAACGAAATATTTATTCAAAAAGTAAATCAAAAAGATTAAGCGATGGACAAAGTTTTACTCATCATACAACGCGAATATTTATCGCGAGTGCGCAAAAAAGCTTTCCTGATTACTGTTTTCCTGGTACCGGCCCTATTGCTGGGTATGTATGCGGTGATGTACCTGCTATTTAAAAACAGCAGCGAAATGAACAGTACCCGCATCGTAAAGGTAATGGACGAAAGCGGCGTCTTTGCAGGCAAACTTCAGAACAAGAAAAACCTGAAGTTCGAAAACCTAAACCAGTCGTTAGCATCGGCCAAAAAAGGCTTACACAAAAACGAGGACGAAATTATACTGGTCATCCCTAAAAACTACGAAGAACCCAAAGCCGTACAGGTCCTGTCTAACAAAAAACCGAGCGTAATTACGGCCGACGAGATTGAGCGGCAAATGAACAAAATAGCCACCAACAACTCGCTGGTAGCAGCCGGTATTGACACCGCACGTCTTAACACCATCCACAGCAGCATCAGCATTAACGCACGCGAGGTTACGGATGAAGGTGATAAAGACTCCAACATTACTGCGCTTTATGGTGTTGGCGTTGCCGGAGCCATCATGATTTACCTGTCGCTGTTTATTTATGGCGCACAGGTAATGCGCGGGGTGATTGAAGAAAAAACCAATCGTATCATCGAGGTTATTGTATCGTCGGTTAAACCTTTCCAACTGATGCTGGGCAAAATTATTGGCGTGGCGCTGGTTAGCTTAACGCAATTTATCTTGTGGATTATTTTGTCGCTTGCGGTAAGCTACATCGCCAGCAAAAACTTTAACACACCGCAAAGCCCATTGTTAGGTTTAATTGAGGGTGTGAAGGGTGTACCAATAGGCAGTATTGTAGCCGGTTTCTTATTTTACTTTTTAGCCGGCTTTTTACTTTACAGCGCCCTGTTTGCAGCCGTAGGTTCGGCGGTTGATAGTGAGACTGAAACGCAGCAGTTTATGTTCCCGATTACCATGCCCCTGCTGTTTACCTATATTATTTCAGTAAGCTTTTTGGCGCAAAACCCGGACAGCTCGTTGGGTTTCTGGCTGTCGGTTATTCCGTTTACAGCCCCGGTGGCTATGATGGTACGCATACCTTTTGGCGTACCCGATTGGCAACTATATTTATCAATGGGATTGATGATTGTAGGATTTATTTTTACCACTTGGGTAGCCTCACGCATTTACCGGGTGGGTATTTTAATGTACGGCAAAAAAGCCAGCTATGGCGAGTTAGTCAAATGGTTTTTTTATAAAGAGTAATCTGGCATTGTAATATTTTTATACAATCCCTGCGGAGTAAAACCTTAGCAGGGATTTTTTTATTTTTAGCGATATGAACAACCGCGTTGCCGTAATGGATTTGGGTACCAACACCTTTCATTTATTGATTGCCGAATACCATGCCGAAAACCTGTTTACCGAAATACGGCACGAGTACGTTAGTGTTAAACTGGGCGAAGGCGGCATCAACGAAGGCACCATCAAACCCGATGCCTACCGCAGGGGCGTTGATACGCTGATAGATTTTGGCCGTTTGATTAAAGAATACAACGTACAACAGGTAAAAGCCATAGCCACATCTGCCATGCGCAGTGCCAGTAACGGCCCGCAATTTATGGCCGAAGTTGAAGAACGAGCGGGCATTTATATCGAAACCATTAGCGGCGACCGCGAGGCTGCATATATTTACGAGGGGGTACGTGCATCCGGCTGTATGGGCAGCCAAAACAGTTTAATTGTAG
>CAXYKR010000257.1:0-4217 GCA_964277815.1 uncultured Mucilaginibacter sp.
TATCTTTAAGCTCGGCGTACTCTTGTTTAACTAAGCTATCTTTTTTGATATAAACTTCGGCAACAGCACGGTCACCGTCTTTATAAGCCACAATGCGGTCAACGTCGCCGCGTTGCAGCATGGCTTCAAAGTCTCTGAAATCTATCTTTTTACCACCGCTGCCATTCAAAATGTAGGGCACCACCAGTAACGCCAAAATCACGATAGCATAAAGCCACATGAAATTGAAGCGGGGAGGTTTCGGGGTTATTCTCCTGTTCGGTATCCGTCGGAAATTTTTAGGTCTATCAGCTTTATTATTGTCTTTCATCTTGTTCTGAGCTCAAACATCACCATCAATTTAAATTAGTTTTTAGGGGTAAAAGCTGATGGTTAGGCGCTTTTATAGTACTTTATTTCGGCGTCGCCCCACAAATCTTCAACGCCGTAATATTCTCGTTTATCTGTTTTAAATACGTGTACCACTACATCAATATAGTCCAGCAGTATCCACTCCCCGTGCTCCAGGCCTTCTTTGCGCCAAGGGTCAGTTTGGGTAGCCTTAAAAATTTCATCTTCTATACTGTTGGCAATGGCTCGCACCTGCGTGCTGGAGTCTGCATGGCAGATTACGAAATAATCGGATACAGAGCTTTTTATATTTCTTAGGTCTAATCTGACAATGTCATTCCCTTTTTTTTCCTGAATACCGTGAATCGCTAATTCAGAAATATAAGTGGATTCATTTAATGCTTTGTTTTTTACCATTAAAAACCTTTAATTTTGAACGATTTGAACGTAATTATTATTACTTAGATTTATAATACTTTGCAAAATAACATTTTTTCAGGACTATTTGTTGGACAAAATTTTGTAACCCTGAAAGAAGTTGACTCTACAAACACATTTCTTAAATTAATGCTTGCAAAATCTGAGCCAGTGCCCGAAGGAACGGTCATTATGGCAGAAGATCAAGTAGCCGGCCGCGGCCAGCAGCAAAACAAATGGTACAGCGCCAAAGGCGAAAGTTTAACGTTTAGTTTGGTACTTTATCCCACCTTTTTACCGCTCAAAGACCAGTTTTTGCTCACCAGTGCTGTAAGTGTTGGTATACATGAAGCACTGCACCCCATGATAGGTGACCAACTGAAAATGAAATGGCCGAACGATGTTTATGTGGGTGATAAAAAGTTAGGTGGGGTTTTGATTGAAAACCAGGTGCAGGGCAGTAAAATAAAAAGCTCGGTTATTGGTATCGGGCTTAATATCAACCAGGTTTCTTTTCCTGATTGGGTTCCTAATGCAACATCGCTGAAGCAAATCTTACATACAGATTATGATATAAAGTATATATTGCTCCAAATTTGCAGCCACATTGAGCGTTGGTATATTAAACTTATGAACGGTGAGGTGAGTCAGATACAAAATGCTTACCGGCAGGCGTTGTACTGGCTTGATGAACCACACCGTTTTAAAGCCGGGCAGCAGGTTTTTGAAGGTGTCATTAAAGGTACGGATGCCGCTGGTTGCCTGCAGGTGGCGCACGGCGGACAATTGCATACATACAACTTAAAAGAAATTGAATTTTTAAACAAACTATAATTCCTTCCATGAAAAGAATACTATTGACATTAGTAGCGGTATTTTTTGCCGCAGCAAGTTTTGCACAAATTGAAGACCCTGTAAAATGGAGCTATGCCGGAAAAAAAATAAGTAGCACCGAGGCAGTTGTTTTAATTAAGGCTACCGTTGATGAAGGCTGGCATATTTATTCTCAAAATTTAAAAGACGGCGGTCCGCAGCCTACCAAGTTTACTTTTACCCCTGGTGCAAACTATACCTTAATTGGTAAAACGGTAGAGCCTAAGCCTATTACCAAATACGAAAGCAGCTTTAAAATGAACGTAGGTTATTTTGAAAAATCGGTAGTGTTTCAGCAAAAAGTGAAGCTGAAAGGTGCCGGGCCATACGTAATAAAAGGAAAGCTGGAGTTTATGACCTGTAACGACCATAAATGCCTGCCACCGGACGAAGTTGAATTTAGTATTCCGGTAAAATAGATAGAGGCTCCCAACAATGACAGCAAGATACAGCCGAACGGCTATTGTAATAATATTAAGCTTGTTTATAGGTTTGACTTTGTTTAAACCCATAAATGTTTTTGCCGGCACTACTCAACAGGCCGATACCATATCAACAGCCGACATCGAGTTTACCGACATGACTCCGGCTAAACCTGATACTACCGTAAATAAGGCAACAGCACCAACCGCCATTAAAGCAGCTGGTGCTGTTGGTGTAAAAGAAACCGAAAAGCCCAAAACGCTTTGGCAAATTTTTGTTGCCGGTTTACTGGGCGGTTTTGCCGCGTTGGTGATGCCTTGTATTTATCCGTTACTGCCACTAACTGTTAGCTTTTTTACCAAAAAGGCGGGCTCGCGCAGTAAGGGTATTATGCATTCCATTATTTACGGCGTATCTATCATTGTGATTTATGTATCGTTGGGTTTGCTCATTACCTTGTTTTTTGGTTCTGATGCCTTAAACTCGCTGGCCACTAACGGTATATTTAATCTCTTCTTTTTCTTGCTGCTGATTGTGTTTGGTGCATCATTCCTGGGCGCTTTCGAATTAACTTTACCCAGCTCATTAGCCAATAAGCTCGACGAGAGTTCGGATAAAGGCGGTTTAGCAGGTCTGTTTTTTATGGCTGCAACATTGGTTGTGGTATCGTTTTCGTGCACCGGTCCCATCATCGGTACTTTATTGGTAGAGGCCGCTTCTAAAGGCGAGCGTTTGGCGCCTGCTTTAGGTATGCTTGGTTTCTCTATGGCATTGGCTGTTCCGTTTACTTTGTTTGCCTTATTCCCTTCGGCTTTAAAATCACTACCTAAGTCGGGTGGCTGGCTAAATAGTGTTAAGGTGGTTTTAGGCTTTTTGGAACTGGGATTTGCGCTTAAGTTTTTATCGAACGTTGATTTGGCTTACCACTGGAACTGGTTCGACCGTGAGATTTTCTTGTCTATCTGGATTGCATTAGGATTTTTGATGGGACTGTATCTGATTGGCAAAATCAAGTTTTCGCACGATAGCGATTTGCCCTACGTTTCGGTGCCGCGTACCTTTTTAGCCGTTATTGTATTTGCGTTTGTAATGTACATGATTCCGGGCTTATGGGGTGCGCCGCTTAAGTCTATCAGCGGGTTTTTACCGCCGCCGGCCACGCAGGATTTTGACCTGACCAACATGATGTCCAGTGCCCCTGTCGAAAAAGCCCAGATAACATCCATCAAAGAAAAAAAATATGAGAGCCTGTTTACACGCGGCAAGCATAAAGGCCTGGATGAATGGTACGATTATGAGCAGGCGTTGCAGGTATCAAAAGAATTGAATAAACCGGTGCTGATTGACTTTACCGGCTGGAATTGCCCTAACTGCCGTAAAATGGAGGTAGATGTTTGGGCAGACCCCGAAGTGCACAAGCGTTTAGCCAATGATTTTGTATTGCTGGAGCTTTATGTGGATGAAAAGATGGAATTGCCCACTGCCGAGCAATACATATCTAAATTCAGCGGTAAAAAGGTGAAAACGTTAGGTAATAAGTGGAGTGATTATGAAGCTTCGAAATTTAACGTAAATTCGCAGCCGTATTACGTCATCGTAAACACTAAAGGCGACGTGCTGGTACCTCCGCAAGGCGCCAAGTACGACGTTAATAATTATATTGAATTTTTAGATAGCGGCAAGGCCGCTTATGAGAAAAACAATGGCAGAAATTAGAAATATCGGAGTTTATACTTCGGGTGGTGACTCGCCCGGTATGAACTCGGCAATACGGGCTGTAGTACGTACAGCTTTATATTATAACCTGGAAGTTACGGGTATTCGCCGCGGTTATGCGGGCATGATTAGCGGTGACTTATTCCCGATGGACCGCAGGTCGGTAGCTAACATTGTGCAACGTGGCGGTACTATCCTTAAAACTGCGCGTAGTGAGGAGTTCCGTACGCCCGAAGGCCGTCAGCAGGCTTACAAGCAATTGAAACGTTATGGTGTTGATGCTTTGGTAGGTATTGGAGGCGACGGTACATTTACCGGCGCTAAAACATTCAGTAACGAGTTTGGGATTCCGATTGTAGGTTTACCAGGTACCATTGATAACGATTTGCAGGGAACCGATTTTACTATCGGTTATGATACTGCTATTAATACCGTGGTAGAAGCGGTAGATAAAATTC
>CAXYKR010000258.1:0-7039 GCA_964277815.1 uncultured Mucilaginibacter sp.
ATTGTATCCAGCCGCGGTAGGTATTCCATATGATAGTTTCAGAGGTTGGACGAATAATTAATTCTTCTTCCAATTTTGCTTCCTCGTCAACAATAATCTGGCCTTCGCCATCGTTCTTTAAACGGTAATGCGTTACCACCGCACATTCTTTAGCAAACCCCTCAACGTGACTTGCCTCTTTTGAGAAGAAGGATTTTGGTATTAACAGCGGAAAATATGCGTTGCTGTGCCCGGTGTCTTTAAACATTTTATCAAGCGCGGCCTGCATTTTTTCCCATATGGAGTAGCCGTACGGCTTAATGATCATGCAGCCTCTTACCGGTGAGTATTCGGCAAGATCAGCTTTTATTACAAGGTCATTAAACCATTGCGAGTAATCTTCGTCTTTACTTATTATACCCTTGCTCATATGTTATTTATGGAATAGATTTTGACTATTGAAATACGTAATATTGTTGCCAAATTTATAAATTAATTATGTTTAAAAACTTCAACTTTTAACAACCTAATAAAATGAAAAGAAACATCATCCAATCAGCCGTTCTTTTCAGTGCGCTTGCGCTTGCTTCCTGCTCAACCCCCAACAAACTGACATCTAACCCTGGTAAGGACGATGATGTTTATTTTACTAAAGCAGAGGCAGCCGAGGCGCCTGTATACCGGCAACCTGTATATGCCGACCGCTACACCAACGTAGAACAAGGCACCGGCGACGATGACGACTATTATTACTATGACAGTTACTCATCGCGCATTAACCGTTTTGGCTATTCATCACCTTTTGACTATTATGACGATTACTACTACGGCTACAACAACCCATACGCTTATAACAACTTTGGCTATGGCGGCTTAGGCTACGGTGGCTGGGGTGGTGGTTTTGGCTACGGATATGGTGGCTGGGGCTTAGGCGTTGGCCTGGGCTGGGGCGGCGGTTATGGTGGCTGGGGCTATGGTTTAGGCTATGGAGGTTTAGGCTATGGTTACGGCGGCTTATACTCACCATACTCTTACTGGGGTACCGGTTTTGGTTACGGTGGCCCATACTGGGGTGTTTACTCTGCCTATGGCAGCGTAACAAAAGCGCGTCCATACCGTGGTTCTGGCTATCCAACCAACTATGGCACCGGCGGTAATATGGGTCGCACATCATCTGCACGCCCAATGGGTTACAACGGTGCTTATGGCAATGCCATGAATTCACCAGTTCGTCGTCCGCCTATAACAGATGCCTACGGTAATTCATCTTATAATGGCGGTCGTCCGTCGCGTGGTGCAGCCAGCCCGCAACCGGTTTACCGTCCGCAACGTACCGAAATCAGTCGTCCACAATATCAGCCTGCAACCATGGACCGTGGTTCGTCATCAGCCGGATCATTCGGTGGTTCGGGCGGAGGTGGTGGCGGTGGTAGCCGCGGAGGAGGCCGTCCGTCAAGACCATAATTCAACCCTTTATTGCATTTATCTACATGAAAGCTAAACACTTATTACTGGCAATGGCTACAGTAGCCATTTCTCAGCATGCTTTTGCTCAATATTCGCAGGATGCCATACGCTTTTCTGGTGCCGATGTTGGTTCAACATCGCGCATCAAGGCTATTGGTAATGCCAACATTGCCATAGGGGGCGATTTAACGTCGATTGCTAATAACCCGGCGGGCTTGGGCTTTTTTACCCGGTCTGAGTTAAGCATTACGCCGGAGTTTAATATGAACCGCACCAACTCTACTTATCCGAGGTTTGGTTCGGCGTATGGCACCAGCAGTAACCCGGCCACGACCAGTACTGCCGACCAGCGCAATGCTGCAAATTTCAACAATGCGTCGGTGGTATTTTACGGCCAGTTAAATAAAGGTCGGGGCGAAGATAAAACCAAAGGATGGCTAAGCGTTAACTTTGGTGCCTCGTATGCCCGCACCAATGATTTTTATCAGAATTATAGCTACCGTGGTGTAAATTCTAATAGTTCCATTTCTGACTATTATGCGTTTTTAGGCAATAAAGCTATTGATAATGGTTACAGTTTGGATGGTTACCTGGAAGGCTGGGCACGAGATCAGCGATTAATCAACAACACTGCTGATCCAAACACTTATGTCCCATCAAATACTTTAGGCGGTACCGAGTCTAACATTACCACATCAACCGGCGGACAGAGTGCTTACAATTTTGCCTTCGGTGCAAACTATAGTAACAAATTGTATTTAGGTTTAGGATTAAGTTTTACCAACCTTCGTTATAACACGACTACTGATTTTACGGAAGACAATTATAACACAGTCTTGAGAAGCAACTATACCTCAACTTACACCCGCGACCAGGTAACCAAAGGCAACGGTTTCAATGCCCGCTTTGGTTTTATTTACAAACCGGTTGAAGTGGTACGTTTAGGTGCGTCTATTACTACACCAACCTGGTATACCATTGATGATAATAGCTACGAAGGCTTAACAACCCGTTATGCAAATGCGTCAACAGCAGGCGGCCGCAACAGCGATACCTACCCTGCCCGTTACAACCTGCGTACACCATTTAAGGTGGCCGGCGGTTTAGCAGTGTTTGCCGGCAAATATGGTTTTATTACTGGTGATGTAGAGTATATGGATTATACCAGTACTCATTTAACCAGTGAGGATTATGATGTAACCACCGACAACAACGACATTAAACGCAACTACCAGTCGGTAGTTAATGCCCGTTTGGGTGCTGAAGCCCGCTTGACTAACAGTTTCTTTTTAAGAGGCGGTTATGGCATTTATGGCAGCCCGTCTAAAATCAACGCGACCGACCGCACTACAGTTAGCGGTGGTTTAGGTTACCGTTTTGCTAATTATTACATTGATGCTACTTATACTCACGTAAGTAACACCACCACCATGACTCCGTATGATTTGGCCGAATACAGCCCTGCTGCCGACATTAAAAACCGCAACAGCAATGTATTTGTAACCTTGGGCTTACGCTTTTAAAAGCTACCAACCTGTATAAACAAAACGGCCTGTGCTGAAATTGCGCAGGCCGTTTTGTTTATGGTGCTTTGTTATTTAGTCTTCGTTAACGAATGAACGCAGCATCCAAGTGTTTTTCTCTTTATACTGCATAAAGCCATTCACCATATCATTGGTACCGTCGTCGCCGGCTTCAGCGGTGATATCCAAAATTTCGCGTTCTTTTTCAATTAAAATCGCCATATCATCGATAAGCGCTTTTACTAAAAACTTATCGGTTTGGCCAATAGTGTTTACCTCTTTAATGGTTGATACTTTGATATAATCACCAAAGGTGCTGTATGGCGGCTTCCCTAAAGTTAAGATACGCTCGGCTAAATCGTCAATGGTCTGTACGGCGTTGGTATACATTTCCTCAAACTTTTCGTGCAGGGTAAAAAAGTTCGGGCCTTTAATATTCCAGTGGCAGCCTCTTATTTTTTGGTAGTGTATATGATAATTGGCTAATAAGTCGTTCAGGTGGTCTACCACCGGTTTTACCTCTTTTTCGTTGAGGCTTATTTCTTTTGCATCCATGTTCTTATGTAGTTGTAATGTTAAAATTCGAACACAAACACGTACTAAGTGTTTGAAAAAAGGTAACATTTTGGACGGCTTTGATAAAAAGTTTACTTTTAAGCATGACTCAGTTAAAGCTGGTAATTGCCGAGCACTTTGCCGGAGAAATATGGCGTATGGAGATTGACCCCATAAGCCACATTTTATTTATTGAAACCCGCCGCAAAGATGACCGCAAAGTAAGCTTCGCCGGCCTCGACCTCAGCACCGGCAAAACCTATTTTAAAGACCATACTATAGACGAAAGCTGGCTGACAGGCATCGAGTCTGCTTTTGATGGTGTACTACTACTGCACTACTACCAGGCTACCGGAAGCCCGGCTCACAAAGGACTGGCAGCTATAGAGGCTTATTCGGGCAAAGTTTTGTGGAGCAATTTTAATTATACGTTCGACCATTTGACCGCAAACGGCCCCGCCGTATTTGACAGCCGTTTTCAGCCCCCTGTTTTAAAAATAGCGGATATTAAAACCGGAAACCTGCTTCGAGGTTACCAAACTGGTGCCGACGAGGTGCCTGACAATCAGCTATCAGTACCCAAAAGCATTAACTGGAACGACACTTTACCCAAACTACCGGCCGAACCTTACCGAAACATTGTGCATTACCTGGAATACAATAACCTGATAATTGTATCTTTGCACGCGCTTTGGGCCGGGCAGCTACGGCAATGCCTGTATGTGCTTGAAAACGGCCAGCTTATTTTTGAGGATATATTAAATACCAATATACAAAAATTGCAGCCCGAGGCGTTTGTGTTATACCGTAATCAGCTTATCTATGTAAAAGATAAGGTGGAGATTAAGGTACTAAATTTATAGCTGAGTAAGTTTAACATGACATTTAAGATTTTTGTATTAGCTGGTTTATCATCCCTGTGTTCTTTACCTGTTTTAGCCAGCCCCGTTTTAGACTCTATTGGAGTTGAAAACCAGGACGGAAAAAAAGTAATCCTGCATAAACTTGATCCCCGAGATAATTATTTTTCAATAGGCCGGCGTTATAACGTTAAACCTAATGTAATCATCCAGTTCAACAATAATGCCTCCATGCGCGTGGGTAATGTAATTAAGGTACCTACCGAGCAGCCTTTTATATCGCCAACACCGCAAACAACGGCTGTAGTTACTACCCCTACCGACGGCACAACGGTTTACAAGGTGTCGGCTGGTGAATCGCTGTATGCCATATCAAGACGTTTTAACATGAAGGTTGAAGACATTGTAAGTCTGAATAATCTAAAATCGACTAATTTGATGCCAGGGCAGCTGCTTAATATCAAAGCAGCAACGCCTCCACCGACGGCGCAACCTCAGGTAACTACCGTCCAAACAACGGTAACCACACAACCGGCCACTGCTGCACAATCGCAAACTACGGTGCAGCAACAAACCAGGGTACAACAACCCACCGTCAACACACCGGTAACCATGCCGCGCGACTCGACCCGGGTGGCAGCTACAGACAGCGCAGGTGTTGAACGCCGCTTACCTGCCAATCGTTATGGCATTACTGAACGGAATGAAAAAGGAGTGGCTACGTATATGGACGACAGCGGATTAGGCCTCGACCCTAACAAAAAGCTGGCCTTGCACCGTACAGCGCCTGTAGGCACCGTGTTAAAAATAACCAACCCCATGACCAACCGCACCACTTTTGCCAAAGTAGTGGGCAGGTTTAATGATAACGAAAGCACCAAAGATGTAATGGTGGTGCTTACCAAAAGTGCAGCCGACGCTCTGGGTGCACTCGACAAACGCTTTCACGTAAATATTAGCTACGGAACCCCTAATGAGTCACAAGAATAAGCCCTATATTATAGGCATTGCCGGAGGAAGCGGCTCGGGCAAGACTTTTTTTTTGAAATGTTTTTTGGAGCACTTTACGGCCGATGAGATTTGTTTGGTGTCGCAGGACGATTATTATATCCCGGTGGCACACAACATGACGCCGGAAGAAAATAAGCTTTACAATTTTGACTTACCCCGCACCATTGACCGGGAACATTTTATACAAGACATTAATGCGCTGGTAAACAACCAGACCATTTACAAAAAAGAGTATACCTTTAATAACCCCAACGCGGTACCCAAAACGTTGGAAATTAAACCGGCACCGATACTGATTGTAGAAGGATTATTTATTTTGCATTTTGAGGATATTGCTAATCAGCTTAATCTTAAGATATTTTTAGAAACCGATGAAGACGTGGCCCTGCAGCGCCGCCTGAAGCGTGATTTGGAAGAGCGCGGATACTCTAACGATGACGTGTTGTATAAATGGCACAACCACGTAGTACCGGCTTATAAAGAATACCTGCTCCCCTACCGCGAAACCTGTCACAAAATTGTGGTAAACAACACCCAGGTAGCCGAAGACATTATTAAGATTACCGACGAAATATCGGCCGAGTTAAGACATAAGCTCTTTAACGAGTAACCACAACCAGCCAAGGGGCAACAAATTATATACGTTTGTTGCCCCTTGTTGCTTTTACAGCTATACTTGCCGCTGATGTTACACCATGCCGGTCAAAAAGCTTTCATTTGCGTCGCCTTAGCGGCTTCCCTATTCTCTTTTAATTGTAAAAGCACCCAAAGCCAACCCGGAACCGGCTTAAACCGACTGCTTAATTTAAAAGATACCACCGCATTTAAAAACATGTTGGGCGTAAACGCTTTTGAGTGGAACTTTTTACAAAATCCTAACGACCCGAATAACGCTATGGAGATTTATGAGCCTAAAATGAAGCTCATACAATCGTTTGGTGGCGTAAGGCATTACCTGGACTGGGGCCGCATTGAAGATAAACCCGGCAAATTTACTTTTAACCCTGCCCATAGCGGCGGCTGGAATTTGGATGCCATATACCAACGCTGCAAAGCAAATGGTATTGATATGCTGGTGTGTTTAAAAACCTGTCCGAACTGGCTGCAAGACACCTATCCGGCTAACCAGCGGGATGCCGAGAATGTACCCATGCCTTACGGGGCCGATAAAGCCAAGCATGCAAGCTATATTTTACAGGCAAAGGCAGCCTTTCAGTTTGCGGCCAGGTATGGCAGTAATAGCCGGGTTGATAACTCTCTCTTAAAAATCGATTCGTCGCCACGCTGGACGGCCGACCAGATTAATCAGCCGCTTACCGGATTAAATACGGTAAAATACATTGAATGCGATAACGAGCGCGATAAATGGTGGAAAGGCGACAAAGCGCACCAAACGGCTAAAGAATATGCTGCCAACCTCTCTGCATTTTATGACGGGCACAAAGGCACTTTGGGAAAAGATGCAGGCGTAAAAACAGCCGACCCTAACATGAAGGTGGTAATGGCCGGCCTGGCGAAAACTGATGTTAATTATGTAAAATCGATGATTGAATGGTGCCGGAAAAACCGGGGCTACAAAACCGATGGCAGCATCAATTTATGTTTCGATGTGATTAATTTTCACCTGTATGCCAATGACCATTT
>CAXYKR010000259.1:0-4851 GCA_964277815.1 uncultured Mucilaginibacter sp.
GCACAAACGATGCGCCCTGCACCGCTTCTAAATACGACTTTACAAAGAAGCCCGACATATAATGGTACCATTGCTCTACATGCAGCAATAGCTTTTCGATATCCTCGGGCCTGATTTGATTGTCTAAAAACAAGCTGCCATAAGCCGCGTAATGGAACGACCGAACCATCCCAGCCACATCGCGTAGCGGCGAATATTTCAGTCGGCGCTCGCTATAGCTGCGGGCAGGCTCACCTTCAAAATCCAGAATCAGGAAATCACCGCCGGTAAACAGCACTTGCCCCAAGTGGTAATCACCATGGATGCGTATTTTGGTCACTTCTATTTTTCGACTGTAAATACGTTTAAACAGCGTTAAAATCTCTTCCTTCATCGCTAAAACCTCTTCGGCTTCCTGCCTCACGTTGTCCGGCAATTTTTTGAGATTTTTGCTCAAGCTTTGAAAGGCTACCCGAACCAGCGATTGTAAAGAAGAGAACAGCGAACGTTGATAGTGCAGCGAATAATCTTCAGGTTTAAAAGCCGGGTCGTCTTGCTCGGCAGCCAGAGCCAGGTGCATCTCGCCGGTACGCTCACCCAGCAGTCTTACAATTTCGGCAGTACTTGCTTCCAGTTTTTCTTTAGCACTTTGCGGTATGTTTTCGTATGCAACGGGCGATGTAAGTGAGCCAACCGGGGCATCTAAGGTAGATTCTACACCGGTACTGGTCAAGAGCTTATCGTTAAAGTCGTCCAGGCGGTCGAGCATGTATTCCCAACCATCGCTTTTGCTTTTCACCATTTCTTGCATCATGCCCAGTACCATGGTGTCTTTGCCAAATTTCCATTCAAGGGCACCAATGTAATCGGGCACATTGGCAAAATCGGCTTCTTTGCTCAGGTAACGGGTCAACTCCATGTCGGGGTTAATCGCTTTATCTACCTTTCGGTACATTTTGAAATAGAAGGCGTTATCGAAAGAAATCGAGGTGTTACTTTGCTCTGCCGACAGCATTTTTGGTTTCGCTGTCGGGTTTTCCTCTACATGCTCCTTCAGTTTGCGGTTGCCGCTAAACACCAGCTCGCTTTGGCCCTGGGCAATGGTATGATGGCCGGCCATGTTGGTGTAAATAGCCTGTTGCAACTCATTGCCATAGATAGCATCATAGATTATACCGTCTACACCTTCCAAGCTCATGTTGGCAATCACCGCCTGCGGGCAATTGGTTTGCATTTTTTCAGCGGTAGAGCCTTTTGCAAAAGCTATGGGCAGCTGATAAATGTCGGGTAAGCCATCCCGATAGCTCACCTGCAGCAGTAAAATGTATGCACTGTTTTTCGCCATCGGAATATGCGCATGGTCGATAATCTCAATGCTCTCTAAACCGCGAGCCTTACCGCCAAACCAACGCAAGCGCATCAAATAGTTGGGCAATATATTGTTTTGCAGATTTTCAACCACGTCCCGGTTCAGGATGTCCTTGAAACGCTGTAAGTTGATGTTTTGCAGGCGCTGCTCGTTTTCCATATCAGGATGAGCATACTCCAGCAAAAAGGCATGGCTGCCATACGGGCTCAACGTCAGGAAATAAGGTGTTTCGTCTTTAATTTCCGGGAAACGGTTACGGCTTACCACCTCAACCGGAACGTAGGCTTTATAGGCGCCTAATTCCAACTCGACGGGTTGAGTGTAGCGCGACAAGTTAACCACCACCAGCATGGTTTGGTCTTCGTAGGTACGGGTGAAGGCCAGCACTTTGGCGTTTTCGCTTTGTACAAACTTCATGTCGCCTCGGCTAAAGGCTTTGTATTTTTTTCGGTTGGCAATTACCCGTTTCATCCACCATAATAGTGATGAAGTATTACGTGACTGCAACTCTACGTTTACCGACTCATAGTGAAACTGTGGATCCAGGATAAGCGGCAGGTATAAGCGTTGAGGATTAGCCTCTGAGAAACCGGCATTGCGTTCCGAATCCCATTGCATTGGGGTGCGCACGCCATCGCGGTCGCCAAGGTAAAAGTTATCGCCCATACCAATTTCGTCGCCGTAGTATAAAACAGGCGTGCCCGGCAGCGAGAACAGAAGGATATTTAGCAACTCTATCTTACGACGATTATTCTCTAACAGTGGCGCTAACCTGTGCCGGATACCTAAATTGATGCGCGCTTTAGGGTCTTTTACATACACCTTATACATAAAGTCGCGCTCCTCGTCGGTCACCATCTCCAGCGTCAACTCATCGTGGTTACGCAAAAAGATAGCCCACTGGCAAGTGTTGGGTATCTCGGGTGTTTGGTCGAAGATGTCGGTTATAGGATATTTATCCTCCATCTGCAAAGCCATAAACATCCTGGGCATCACCGGAAAATGGTAGTTCATGTGGCACTCATCGCCGTTGCCAAAATAAGCGGCAGAATCCTCAGGCCACATATTGGCCTCGGCCAACAGAAGTGTTCCTGGATAGCGTTCGTCAATGTATTTACGAAGCTTTTTGAGGAAATCGTGAGTTTCGGGCAGGTTCTCGCAGTTGGTGCCATTGCGCTCAAACAAGTAAGGCACGGCATCCAGCCTAAAGCCATCTACACCCATTTTACACCAGTAATCCAGTATTTTAAATACCTCCTGCTGTACCAGCGGATTATCGTAATTTAAATCGGGTTGATGATGGAAAAAGCGGTGCCAGTAATATTGCTGGGCAACCGGGTCCCAGGTCCAGTTGGAGGTTTCGTAATCCTGAAAGATGATACGCGCATCTTTAAAATCTTTAGGGTCGTCAGTCCACACATAGTAATTGCGTTTATCGGAACCCTTTGGTGCCTTCCGTGCCCGCTGAAACCAGGGATGCTGGTCGGATGTGTGATTAATCACCAACTCGGTAATTACTTTCAGTCCGCGTTTATGTGCCTCTTTTAAAAACAGCTTAAATTCGCGTATGTCACCATAGGACGGGTTGATGGTATAATAATCGGCAATGTCATAACCGTCATCACGTAGTGGCGATGGGTAAAAGGGGAGCAGCCAAATGGCCGTGATACCTAAATCCTGCAGGTAATCCAGCTTCTCCATCAAACCTTTAAAATCGCCTATACCGTCGCAGTTTCCGTCGCGGAAAGCTTTGATGTGCAATTCGTAAATAATGGCGTCTTTATACCAATGTAATTTATCGTCGATTGGTGTTATATCCTGGGGCATGGTTAGTATAATTTTTGTACTTTAAAAATATGGGCAGGCATTTGGTAGGGGTTAAGTTCCACATAGTTGTAGTCGCCTAACCAGCGGTAGCTGCTTCCGCTTAATAAATCGATTACCTGGTATGGCTCATCGTAGCCAATATTAAATTCGGGCAATGGTATCCTGACGTGTGCTCCTTGCGTTGCGAAAGCGTCCAGATTAACTATAATAATCAGGTTGTTATCCGTAGCCTCGTCGGTTTTTATGTAGCAGATAATCTGCTCGTTACTGGTGTCTGCAAAGCGGATGTTCCAGGTAGTTTGCAAGGCGGCGTTTTGGCGACGGATGCGGTTTAAGCGGGTGATGATTTCTCCAATACGGGTGTATTGGTTCCAGTCCCAGTGCTTAATCTCATACTTTTCGTTGTCAACGTATTCTTCTTTTGCGCCATGAGGTGTGTTGATACCAAACTCATAAACCGGTCCGTACAAGCCATAGTTAGATGAAAGCGTACCCGCCAGTATCACCCGCATCACGTGGGCATTATCACCGCCATGAGTTAGCGCTGGTGGAAGAATATCCGGTGTGTTTGGCCAAAAATTAGCGCGGTAATAGTAGCGCATTTCTGTTTGGGTTAGCTCGGTCATATACTCTTCAATCTCGCGCTTCGTGTTGCGCCAGGTAAAGTAGGAGTACGATTGGTTGAAGCCGCCTTTACCCAAACGCTCCATAATGCGCGGACGGGTAAACGCCTCGGCTAAAAAGATTACATCCGGTGTTTTAGCTCTTACCTCACCAATCATCCACTGCCAAAAACCGAAGGCTTTGGTGTGCGGGTTATCAATCCTGAAAACACGAATGCCGGCATCTACCCAGTAGTCAATTACGCTTTTTAGTTCCTGCCATAAATTTTCCCAGTCATCGGTTTCAAAGTTAAAAGGCAGAATGTCCTCATATTTTTTTGGCGGATTTTCGGCGTATTGTACGGTACCGTCGGGCCGCCACTTAAACCATTGCGGATGCTCTTCAACGTATGGATGGTCGGGCGCACATTGGTACGCAATGTCCATGGCTATTTCTATATTGAGCATTTTAGCTTCGTTGATGAGCGCCTTAAAATCATCGAGTGTTCCCAACTGGGAATGAATAGCCTTATGGCCGCCCAAACGGTTGCCAATAGCCCATGGTGAGCCTGGGTCGTTAGCTTCAGCAGTTAATGAGTTATTTCGGCCCTTGCGGTTTTTTTCGCCGATAGGATGGATGGGTGGAAAATACAGCACATCAAATCCCATCCTGGCCACGCGTGGCAGCAGTTTAACTACATCCTTAAAAGTACCATGCTCGCCCGGTTGTTCTGACGCCGACCGTGGAAACAGTTCGTACCAGGTGCTAAAGGCGGCACGTTTGCGCTCCACCTCGAAACGGTAAGTATAAGATTGAGTAATTAAGTTGGGATGCCTGTGTTTGTACATGACGGCACCAATCTCCGGGCTGAAGGCTAACTCTACGGCTTGCACAGTGTTGCCTGCCTGGGTTAGCTGCTTTGCCCAACCTTGCAACTGGATTGTGCCGGCTTTGTTGTGGGCGGCCGCTTCTTCAAGCAACTCTGCGCCAATCTGCAATTCGACAGTGATATCCTGACCGGCATCAAACTTTTTTTTGAGGCCTTTTTTCCAGGTGGTGTAATGGTCTACCCA
>CAXYKR010000260.1:0-3816 GCA_964277815.1 uncultured Mucilaginibacter sp.
GCAAACCGTTACCATCGGTCAGCCGGCTTCGGCAGGCGAATTAATCAGCAATGCTGTATTCGGTTTTATTCTGGGCTACAAACTGGTAGATATTATCGTTAACTACAGCACCGCAGTTCAGGATTTACAGGATTTTATATTATCGGCCAGAGGTAACCTCTTTGGTGGTATTGTTGGCGCCGTAGGTATTGGCTACTGGGCCTACTACGAAAAAAAGAAAGAGCAACTGGCCGAGCCGGTTACCAAGCAAATTACGGTGCATCCGCACGAGTTGATGGGCACAATCCTGGTGTGGGCAGCGATATTTGGTTTTGCCGGTGCCAAGCTGTTTAACGCCCTCGAAAACTGGGACGATTTTATGGCCGACCCGGTAGGCATGCTGATTGGTTTTAGCGGGCTTACCTTTTACGGTGGCTTAATTTGCGGCGGTGCGGCCGTGTTGTATATTGCCAATAAGCACGGCGTTAAACCATTAACCATGTTAGACATTGGCGGACCAGGCATGATGCTTTCGTACGCCGTGGGCCGTATTGGTTGCCAGATGGCAGGTGATGGCGACTGGGGTATCCCTAACCTGGCACCTAAACCCAGCTGGTTAAGCTGGGCGCCCGATTGGATGTGGGCTTTTAAATATCCGCATAACGTAAGCATGGCCGACCATGATAATCCAATTCCGGGCTGCGTAGGCAAATATTGTTTCGAACTTAAGCTACCTGTTTACCCTACGCCGTTTTATGAGTGCGTAGTGTGTTTGTTGCTGTTTGCCTTTTTATGGAGCATCCGCGACCGTATTAAAACACCGGGTGTAATGTTTGGCATTTACCTTATTTTAAACGGTATTGAGCGTTTCTTTGTCGAGCTCATCCGGGTAAACACTAAGTATCATGTAGCGGGTATTCCGTTTACGCAGGCTGAGATGATTTCCTTGTTCCTGGTGCTTACCGGTGTTATTATCATTGTGTCGGTACAAAAAAATGCCGCTAAATACCGCACCCAAAATGGCTGATGATACCTTGTGGTACCGCCTGATGCAGAATAAGTTTTTGCGGTTTCTGCTTTCGGCCGGTACCGGTTTTTTGGTAGATATTTTGGCGTTCTATGTATTGGACACTTATGTGTTTACTAAGACCAGTTACAATATATTAAGCCATAGCACCGGTAACCATGCACTATCGCTGGTCATATCCTTTTCGCTTGGCGTGTTTGTTAACTTCATGTGTACCCGGTACCTGGTGTTTACGGAGTCGAGGCTGCCTTTTGCCAAGCAATTTATGCGCTTCGGGATGGTAGCTTTTGTAGGCTATTTTGCCAACCTGGAGGTGCTTAAATTATTTATCAAATATCTGCACTTTGCGCCCGCAGTGGCTCGTATCACTGCAGCATTAAGCTTGTTTTTTGCCAGCTTTTTTATTCACAAAATCTTTTCCTTCAACTTATCGTTACGTAATAATGCTACAACAAATCATTAATCAGGCAACTGAAGTTGCCCGCGAGGCAGGCGATTTTATCCGTCAGGAGCGTAAAAACTTTGACCCCGAGAAAATAGAGTTTAAAGGCCTGAACGATTTGGTATCATACGTTGATAAAACAGCCGAGCAAAAAATTGTAAGCGCCCTGCAAAAGGTGTTGCCCGAAGCCGGTTTCATCACCGAGGAAAAAACGACGACTAAACTGAGCGACCGTTATAACTGGATTATTGACCCGCTGGACGGTACCACCAATTTTATACACGGCTTGCCCGTGTTTTCAGTAAGTATTGGTTTGCAGGAATATGACAAACTGGTTGGAGGTGTAGTATACGAAATTAACCAGGACGAGTGCTTTTATGCCAGTGCTGATACTCCAGCATATCTGAACGGAACCGAAATTAAAGTAAGTAAAGCCCCCAAGGTGGCCGACAGCTTACTGGCTACCGGTTTTCCGTATTATGATTTTGGTAAGCAGGAAGAATATTTAAACTTACTCACCGAACTGATGAAAGGCTGCCATGGCCTGCGCCGTATGGGTTCGGCCGCGATTGATTTGGTTTACACCGCCTGCGGACGTTTTGAAGCCTTTTATGAGTACAATCTGCATCCCTGGGATGTAGCCGCAGGTGTGGTGATTGTAAGGCAAGCCGGAGGCGATGTGGTAAACTTTAACGGGGGCGACGAAGTAATGAACGCCCGCGAGCTACTGGCCACCAACGGCCTCATCACCGCCGAAATGCTTCAAATTATTCAAAAACATTTCAAGATAGCGAAGTAATTACTCCATCATACTAACACCAAAAAAGCCGACTAAAATTAGCCGGCTTTTTTGTGTTTTATCGCTTTTATCACGTAGTGATGATTAATCACTCAAGTATCACTGAAATCCTCAAATCAAAAGAATCTTTCCCAAAATCAGAGAAATCACCAATTAAATTATAACGCTTCTGACACTACTTCCTGCACTTCGGGCACCATGCGTTTAAGCAAGTTTTCGATACCTGATTTTAAAGTAAGGGTAGATGAAGGGCAACCGCTGCATGAGCCACGCAGTTCAACAGTTACAATACCATCTGTGAATGATTTATAGCTGATGGCACCACCATCCTGTTCAACAGCCGGACGAACGTAATCATGCAGAATCTGCTGGATTTTGATTTCGGCATCCGTACCCTCAAAGTTTACTTCTTCCTGCTCCGCTTCCTGAACTTTTAGTTCAGACTCAACCGCGCCTTTTACAAATTCTTTGATGATGGGCTCAATATCGTTCCATTCGGTACCTTCGGTTTTGGTTACCGTAACAAAGTTACTGGCAAAGAAAACACCGTTAACAAACGAAAACTTAAAAAGCTCTTTAGCAAAAGGCGAATGCTCGGCACTCTCGCGGGTAGGGAAATCTACGCTGCCGTTAATCAGCAGCTTATTTACTATGAATTTCATAGTAGCTGGATTGGGTGTAGATTCGGTATATACGTTGATATTCATGAGTATGCTGTTTTGAATAGAAACAAATTTAATGAGCTTTTTGATTTAACGGCAACCTGCCTTTTGTTTTGACCTCAACATGACTTACACGCCGGTGTAATTGTGCGGTGTAATTTGCTTCAGCTCTTCTTTTACCGCGTCGCTAACATCCAAATTGCTTACAAACGCAGCAATGCTTTCGGCATTAATTTGCTGGTTGGTGCGGGTTAAATCTTTCAGGGCTTCGTACGGGTTAGGATAGTTTTCGCGGCGCAAAATAGTTTGTATGGCCTCGGCTACTACGGCCCAGTTATCATCTAGGTCTTGTTTAATTACCGATTCGTTTAAGAGGAGCTTGTTTAAGCCTCTGATGGTTGATTTAATGGCAATCAGCGAGTGTGCTACCGGTACGCCTACATTGCGTAGTACGGTAGAGTCGGTAAGGTCGCGCTGCAGGCGTGATACCGGCAGTTTAGCAGCCAGGTGCTCAAACAAGGCGTTGGCAATACCTACATTACCTTCCGAATTTTCAAAATCAATCGGGTTAACCTTATGCGGCATAGCAGACGAGCCTACTTCGCCGGCTTTAATTTTTTGCTTAAAGTAGTTCATAGATATGTAGCTCCACATATCGCGGTCTAAATCCATGATGATGTTGTTGATGCGTTTAAGGGCATCACAGTGTGCAGCAAAGTTATCGTAGTGCTCAATTTGGGTAGTGCGCTGCGACCGTTTTAAACCTAAAACATCATTCACCAAATGGTTACCAAAGTCCGTCCAGTTGATAGCCGGGTAAGCCACATGGTGGGCGTTAAAATTACCGGTAGCACCACCAAATTTTGCCGAATACGGCACTGCTTTGGCTGCTGATAACTGTCAGATC
>CAXYKR010000261.1:0-3602 GCA_964277815.1 uncultured Mucilaginibacter sp.
CCTCCTTACTCACCTGCGACAGGATGCGATTATTGTAAAAGGACTGCAGCACGTTGCTGATGTCCTTACTCATAATCCGGTTGAGCACAGCCATGTAAACCAGCAACGAAACGATAATGACGATAACCCACTGGTCGCGGGTGCGGCGACTGCTACCCTCGCGCAACATGCCTCTGCGCTGCCCGGTTTGCGTTAAAAAACTGTAGTCAGTAGCCACCCGGGTTTTAAGCATACTATCTAAAAACTGGTTGTGTCTTAACGAGTCGGGTTTCTTGATAAATACCCTGGATAAAGAGTCGCCCACAAATTGGTCGTGGTGCGCTAGGGCATTGGCCACCGAATCGAGCAGCGTGGCTGCGGCTGACGGGGGTTGGTAATATCGTCTTTTAGGCACGGTGTCACGTTGCGGCGCCAGTTCTGCCGAATCGGTTTGAGCGTAAACAGCCCCACCAATCAGCAAAAACCAAACAAAAAGTAGCTTTTTTAATAATATCATTAACCGCTTCAGTACCTGAGCCGCAAAAATATCCAAAAAACTTCAATACCAATAACGCTACAGGCAAGTAGGCAATAAATAACAGAAGCTAAACACTGGCATTACATGCATCTTTACTTTAGGCTGTTGTTAAACGCTTGTGAGGTATTGACGTGCAAACGTATCTTTGCAACCTTATGGCAGGCATTTACATTCATATCCCTTTTTGCAAGCAAGCCTGTCATTACTGCGATTTTCATTTCAGTACCTCTCAAAAAAACCGGGCCGCTATTGTTCAGGCACTGGCTCATGAAATAGAGCTGCAAAAAAATTACCTGGATAGCTCCCCCATCGAAACCATTTATTTTGGCGGTGGTACGCCATCGGTATTGGAGGCAAGCGAAATCAGCTTTTTACTTGACGCTATTGCACAAATTCATCAGGTAAACTCCAACGCCGAAATTACGCTGGAGGCCAACCCTGACGACCTGAATCCTGAGAAAGTCTTGCAACTAAAACAAACAGCCATCAACCGTTTCAGCATTGGCATACAATCTTTTTATGATGAGGATTTAGTTTGGATGAACCGTGCGCACCGGTCGGCAGAGGCTGAAAGCTCTGTTAAAAGAGTGCAGGATGCCGGTTTTGAAAACATTACCGCCGATTTGATTTATGGCTACCCGCTGTTAAGTGCAGCTAAGTGGGAACACAATTTAAGCACCTTATTGTCGCTAAACATTCCTCACCTTTCGGCCTACTCTATGACGGTTGAACCGCGCACTGCGCTGGCTTCGCAAATTAAAAAGAAGCAAACCCCGCCGGTAAACGATGCGCAAAGCGCTGAGCAGTTTGTATACCTGATGCAAATAATGCAGCAGCAGGGATTTGACCATTACGAAATATCAAACTTTGGCAAGCCGAGCCGGCACTCACAGCATAACTCCAATTACTGGAAAGGCATCCCCTACGTAGGCATTGGCCCATCGGCCCACTCGTACAATGGTGAAACGCGGCAATGGAATATTGCTAACAATGCAAAGTACCTGACAAGCTTATCCGAAAATCAAATTCCGGCCGAACTGGAAATATTGACCTCCGAAAACCGGCTGAACGAGTACATCATGACGGCCATTCGTACCATGTGGGGATTGGATTTGAAAAAACTGGAAAGTATTGAAACAGGCACTTCTGCCATTCTTGAAAAAGAAGCCCAAACGTTTATCAATAAAGGCTGGTTAACCCAGCAACAACAAATTTTCACCCTAACCCCTGCGGGTAAACTATACGCTGACCATATTGCGGCCGAACTTTTCTTTTGACCAATGCACGCCACTCACTACGAAAATTAAGCTTAACCGGTTTTATTTTTTCCGACAAGTGTTTACTACCAAAAGGGTTAACAAGTTCTGGTAATATTTAAATCCGCTCAATACTGTTAGCCGTAATTTCTTCATATCAAACTTAAACGAACATGAAAAAATTATTAATTGCGGCTTTTGCTTTAGTAGCTATGGCAACCGCGTCGAAAAGCTATGCACAGACAAAAATGGTAGGTGGTGCGCCAATGTACCCAACCAAAGATATTGTTGACAACGCTGTAAACTCTAAAGACCACACCACCCTAGTAGCCGCCGTTAAAGCTGCCGGTTTGGTTGAAACTTTGAAAGGCGCTGGTCCGTTCACTGTTTTTGCACCAACCAACGAGGCTTTTGATAAATTACCACAAGGTACCGTAGCTACTTTATTAAAACCAGAAAACAAAGCTACGCTTACCAAAGTATTGACTTACCACGTAGTGTCAGGCAAAGTAAGCGCAGCCAATTTGATGGCTAAAATTAAAGCTGGACACGGTAAGGCTGAGTTAAAAACCGTTAGCGGCGGTACTTTAACCGCGATGGCTAACGGTAAAAAAATATACCTGGTTGACGAAAAAGGCGGTAAATCTTGGGTAACCATTGCCGACGTATTTCAGAAAAACGGTGTAATACACGTAGTTAACGCTGTGTTAATGCCAAACTAATAAGCATTTTATATCATTTTATTGAGCCCGGCAGCCCTGAGCGCCGGGTTTTCTTGTGTCAGGTACAATTCAAAAACAAACTAATTAAGCGCCCGGCTTTAATTTTGGTTAGCTTTGTATGTTAAATTGATGTTATTGCTATGGGTTTGATACTATCTCCGATTGATCGGGTTGACCATATTTCTAAAGAAGATTTCATTAATAATTATTTAAATCCACGCAAGCCGCTTGTTATCGGCAAGGCAACCGAAAGCTGGCCTGCTCTACAGAAATGGACGTTTGAATACCTGAAAGAAACTGTTGGCGACCAGATTGTACCTTTATACGATAGCTCCAAAGCCGACCCTAGCAAACCCATCAATGCCTCGGCCGCCGAAATGAAGTTTGGCGATTATATTGACTTGATTCAGAAAGAGCCAACCGACCTGCGTATCTTCTTGTTCGACCCCATTAAGCATGCGCCGGGATTGTTAAACGACTACCGCTCACCCAAAGATTTGATGGGCGGCTTTTTAGATAAATACCCGAATATGTTTTTTGGCGGGGCCGGTTCGGTTACGTTTTTACATTACGATATTGACTTAGCACACATCTTCCACACCCATTTTCAGGGCCGCAAGCACGTGATGCTTTTTGATTATAAATGGAAAGAGCGTTTATATTGTATACCGTTTGCCACTTATGCCCTGGAAGATTATGATATTGAAAACCCGGACTTTTCAAAATTCCCGGCATTGGATGGTATTGAAGGTCAAGAAACAATTTTAGAGCACGGTGACACTTTGTTTATGCCTACCGGCTACTGGCATTGGATGAAATATTTAGATGGTTCTTTCTCTATTTCACTCCGCGCCTGGGATAAATCGTGGGGCATCAAAGCCAAAAGCTTATACAATCTGACTATACAACGCAATTTTGATAGCTTTTTAAAGAAACGCTACCAAACCCGCTACATGAGTTGGAAAGAACAACTGGCTATTAAACGCGCCAACGCAGCTTTAGCGGCGGGGGAGCCGAGATAGGTTGATAGGTTGATAGGTTGATAGGTTGATAGGTTGATAGGTTGATAGGTTGATAGGTTGATAGGTTGATAGGTTGATAGGTTGA
>CAXYKR010000262.1:0-12137 GCA_964277815.1 uncultured Mucilaginibacter sp.
GGCAGAGGCCAATACTCAGGGCTTGTAAAAACCGCTGGGCAAAATCTCTGTCTACAGGCTGGGCAGTAGCCATTACAAACTCTACCCTGTTACAGGTAGATAAGTAGAACATCTCCGGAATGTCGAACTGTTGTTGTACCTGCTGAAGTTTTTCAGTCAGATTCTCCTGGCAAAGCACCAACTTTCCCAATTCCTTCAATTCAATCTGCTTATGCGTAAAAGCTATAACCTTTAAATGCTTCAAAGCTTTGTTATTTGTACTAAAAATTCAACTCACAAAAGTACTATCTTATCACATTGGCCTATGTCAAACCTTTGTCAAACACCTCAATTTAGAAAGAGTATAAATAACCGCCTCAAACACTAAGCATTACTGTTTGTCTTGCTAATATGAACATATTGAGTTATTGAACAGGTGATTACCGTAACTCCGTATTGCATTAGCCCAGTGTTTAATTATTAGAGAATACGCAAAGCAGGCCACAACAGTTGCCTACCTTAATACTATGCTTAAAAAAATCAGCCTCTTCGTTTTAATTGTATTTTATATTGCTGCCGGCATTAACCACTTTGTACACCCAAACGGTTATATCAAAATTATACCTGATTACCTGCCTGCTCCCCATTTATTAAACTACCTTGCCGGCGCCTGCGAAATACTATTTGGCGCGTTGCTGATTTTTACGCCAACGCGTAATTTAGGTATCGTGTTATTAATTTTGATGCTGGCCGCGTTTGTGCCCGTGCACATTACCATGTTGCAGCAAGCCCCGATGCATTTAGGCCGCTGGCTCATTACACCAACTATTGCGTGGATTAGAATTTTATTACAACCCGTGCTAATGCTATGGCTGGCCTGGCACTGGCAAACAAAAAAACCGGGCAACGTTTAATCTTATAATTATGATTATTAATAAAACCTATACCCTGCCGGGTGCTAAAGGCCGGGCTATGCTGATGGACCTTACTTATGAAGAAGCTCATCCAAATGCGCCGCTGGTTATTTTTGCTCATGGGTTTAAAGGTTTTAAAGATTGGGGCTCGCACTATTTGATAGCCAGGCATTTTGCGCTTAACGGCTACCGGTTTTTGAAATTTAACTTTTCGCACAACGGCACCACGCCAGAGCAACCCGATGACCTGACCGATTTGATTGCCTTTAGCGAAAACACTTTTAGTATAGAATTGCAAGACCTGCAATACGTGATTGACTTTGCTTGCAGTGGCTCGGTGATACCGGCGGCGGCTAAAGTCATCTTGATTGGCCATAGCATGGGCGGCGGCATCAGCATCATTAAAGCAGCTGAAGATAAACGGGTAAGCCATTTAATTACCATGGCCTCGGTAGCTACCTTTCGTAACCTGTGGCCCAAAGAAATTGAACCGCAGTGGCGGTTGAGCGGCGTACTGCATTTCCCGAATAAACGTACCGGACAAGACATGCCCGTTAAAGCCACCCTGCTTGATGACCTGGACCGGCTCCAGGGCCGGTTAAACATTTTGGCAAGAGCGGCAGATGTTACACAACCCTGGCTTATTGTGCATGGCACGGCAGATACGGTGGTTACGGTAAGTCATGCCCACGATCTGAAAGCCATGCAGCCCAATGCACGGCTTTTGCTCATCCCGAATACCGACCATGTGTTCGGGTCATCACATCCGTACCTGCAACAGCAATTACCGCCGGCGCTGCAAGACCTTTGCAAACAGGCCCTGGCATTTTTACAGGATTAACAGCAGGCGCTTGTTAACTTTTATCATAAGCCGATTGTAAACTTATTGCAGCAAAAAAGCAATGCAGGCTTTGAGATGTATATTACCACAATATTTACAAAGCATGCAACTCAAAGGCTCAACCAAAATCGGCAATAAGTTTCAAAATCCAATACCTACCACCGAAGGCTTTAGTAAACTACTACCCATATTATGGGAGCAGATAACAAACAAAGCTGAAAATACACCCCGCAAAAAGTTAGGCCCGTTTAAAACCGACAAGTCCATATTTCAAACGCCTCCTGCAAGCGGACTTCGGATTACTTTGATAGGACATTCGAGTTTATTGATTGAGATTGATGGCAAACGTATACTAACCGACCCGGTTTGGAGCCAGCGAGCTTCTTTTTTGCAATGGATTGGCCCTAAGCGTTTTTTTGAAGCGCCGTTACCACTGGCCGATTTACCCAAACTGGATGCCGTCATTGTATCTCACGACCACTACGACCATTTTGACGAAGGTACCATTCGTACCCTGGCTAAGTTTAACGTACCTTTTTACACCTCGCTGGGTGTAGGCCGTTACTTAAAAGAATGGAGCGTGGCCGGTCATTTAATTAATGAAATGGATTGGGGAGACACAGCCCGGTTGGGCGATGATTGCACCATTACCACCACGCCAGCCCGGCATTTTTCGGGCCGGGGTATAACCCATCGTAACGAAACGCTTTGGTCGGCTTTTGTAATTAAAGGGCACACCCACAATATATTTTTCGGGGCCGATTCGGGTTGGTTCAACGGCTTTAGTGATATTGGCGAGGCTTACGGGCCGTTTGATTTAACCATGCTCGAAGTTGGTGCCTATGGCAAAAACTGGCCCGATATACACATGGGGCCGCTTAGCGCCGTAAATGCGCACATCGCCCTCAAAGGCAAGCAAATGATGCCTATACACTGGGGAACGTTTAACTTGGCGCTGCACGCCTGGTACGAGCCGGTAGAAATATTGCTCGAACTGGCAGCCAAAGAAAACCTTACCCTTTTTATCCCCGAACCCGGCAAACCCACCGAGGTTAACGGCAGTAACTTTAACTCCAACTGGTGGAAAGCTTTTATGAGTTAAACCAATAAGGCATTATAATAAAGCAGCCCCTTGCACGAAAATGCAAGGGGCTGCTTTACAAGCTAATATCAATACTACAATACGTCCTTAATATGCTTATAGTTAGATTTGATGGTCTCCCAAACCTCTCCCATCTCGCCGTTAAGCATCAATTTAGACATAGAAAGCGCCATTCCTTTTACCTGGGCAAACTCTATCTTCGGTGGCATGGCTAAAGCATTAGGGTCGGTCATCACATCAAGCAGTACCGGGCCGTTGTGTAGTAATGCTTCTTTCAGGGTTTGCTCCACCTTATCGGGATCGGTTACTTTAATGCCCTTAATCCCCATCGCCTGAGCTACCAGGGCAAAGTCGGGGTTGTGCATGTCGGTTTGCCAGTCGGGCAGGCCAGCTACCTCCATCTCCAGCTTTACCATTCCTAATGAGCGGTTGTTGAATACCACAATTTTAATAGGTAATTTATATTGGGCAATAGTTGCTAAATCGCCTAATAACATGGATAGCCCGCCATCACCACATAACGCAATTACCTGCCTGTCGGGGCAAGCCAAGGCAGCGCCAATAGCCTGCGGCATAGCGTTGGCCATAGAGCCGTGATTGAACGAGCCCAGCATACTACGCTGACCTGTTCCCCTGATGTAACGTGCGCCCCAAACGCAGCTCATGCCAGTATCTACCGTAAATATGGCGTTATGATTAGCCAACTGGTCGATAGTATTAGCCACAAATTCGGGATGAATGTTATTTTCAATGCCGCGGTCATCTACATAAGTCTGCAGATTATCTTTAACCTTGCTGTAAAACTCCAGTTGTGACTTTAAAAAGTCATCATCAGTTTTTTGCGGGATGAGCGGCAGTAGTGCCTGTAGCGTATCTTCAATTTTGCCGCACAAACCCATTTCTACTTTAGCACGACGACCAATGCGTTCTGGTTTTACGTCTATCTGTACAATTTTACATTTGGTAGGCATAAACTGCTCATACGGAAAATCGGTACCCAGCAAAATCAACAAATCCGACTCGTGCATACTTTGGTGGGCCGAAGGCAGGCCTAATAAACCGGTCATGCCTACTTCGTTCGGATTGTCGTGCTGTACAAACATTTTACCCCTGAACGAGTATCCCACCGGAGCGTGTAAACGTTTAGAAAGCTCTACTACTTCATCATGAGCATTGGCACAACCAATGCCGCAAAAAATAGTAATCTTTTCGTGCTCGTTAATTAAAGCCGCTAAATTTTGCAACTCGCGGTCGGACGGCCGGATTACCGGCTGATTAAAGTAGTTAATGGTAGACGATGGTGTTTCAACCGCATCCATTTCGGTAACATCGCCCGGTAAACCAATTACCGATACGCCTTTTTTATTAACCGCGTTTTGTATACCCGCCTGCAGCATACGCGGCAACTGCGCCGGTGTAGTCGCAATCTGGTTATAGTAACTGCAATCGTCAAACAGTTTAATGGTATTGGTTTCCTGAAAATACTCGGTACCAAACTGGTGCGTGGCACAGGTAGAGGCTATGGCAATAACAGGCGCCCCCGAACGGTGAGCATCATATAAGCCATTGATTAAATGCACATGCCCCGGACCACTGCTACCCGCACAACAGGCAATGCCATTTAGTTCCGCCTCGGCGGCGGCGGCGTAAGCGCCGGCTTCTTCATGGCGCATATGCACCCACTGTATTTTGTTATCGCTGCGCCGCACGGCATCGTTAATATGATTTAAACTATCGCCGGTAACGGCATATATTCTTTTTACACCAGCGGCCGACAGCATATCTACCACTTGTTCTGCTACATTTTGTGCCATGTGTATTTTAGTTGTTGTACCAACAATAACCTGATACCGCCAAGCGGGTTTTGATTATTCGGGATTAGTAGTAATTTTACTTGTATATGAATACTAAACTTATCACTATGACTGCTACGGCAGTCTTTGCATTATCAGCTTATTCGGCTGATGCACAAACAACTCCTGTAAAATCTACTAAACCAATGGATGTAACACTTTCTCAGCCGGGAGATGTATATACATCTGTTGAAGTACTCCCACATTTTCCGGGCGGAGTTGAAGGATTTACAAACTTTTTAAAGCAAAACATCAACAACAAAAAAGCTGAAGCACCGGGACGTGTCAATATCACTTTTGTGGTTGAGAAAGACGGCTCATTGAGCGACGTACACGCTATTGGCAGAAACACGGAGTCTAAAGCGGCTGAAGAAGCCATCAGGGTAATTAAACTGTCTCCGAAATGGGAACCGGGAAAACAAAACGGCAAACCGGTAAGGGTACAATACACCGTTCCGGTAGTGTTTAACTAAACTGTTTATTTACCAAAACTTTTTGATGGCTGACGAGATTAAAAACATACAGCTCAAATTTAGCTGTAACGTAAACTGGGAAACGATGCCCCCGGATGGCAACGGCCGCTTTTGCAGCCATTGCCAGAAAAAAGTTTATGATTTTACGGATAGTCGCGCAGCAGAATTCGCCCAAATTATGGCCGCAAATAATTACAATATTTGCGGCCGTTTTACACAACAGCAATTAGCGCCTCAGCCAATTCAAATTCCGGTTTGGAAAAGGTGGATTTCAGCAGCCATCGTGTTATTGGGTATCAATATATTTAGCCCCAAAGCTGAAGCGCAGAAAGCAAAAACTGATACAGCAAATACAGAGAGCAATGCTCAAGACGCTGTTTTTGGAGGTGTTTCTGACACAGACCCTATATACCCCAGCGGCGGTCAGGAAAAATTTAAAGAATTTATAGCACAACATTTGAACAAAACCAAAACTCCGTTTAAAGGCCGAATTATGGTAACCTTTTTAGTTGAAAAAGACGGAGCATTGACCAACATTCAGGCTATTGGAAGAATACCGGATTCCAGCGCTGCCAATGAAGCTGTTAGGGTATTAAAACTTTCGCCTAAGTGGATACCGGGCAAACGTTACGGCAAACCTATAAAAGTGCAATATACAGTTCCTGTTTTCTTCAATTAGTATTTAATACATCACCAACAATGACCAACAATTCGGACATCAAGGACATACAACTCCGCTTTAGCTGCAACGAAGACTGGAATAACATGACCGTAACCAGCGACGGCCGCTTTTGCACTCGATGCCAGAAAAAGGTTTATGATTTCACAGATAGCAAGGTTGCCGAGTTTCAGCAAATATTGTCCGAAAACAATTATCGGGTGTGCGGAAGGTTTACCTTGCAACAAATGGCGGCCGAACCTATTTTACTTCCCAAATGGAGAAGGTGGCTATCGGCTGCGCTGGTTTTGATTGGAATTAATTTGACGCATTGCAAAAGCAGCGCCTCCCAAACCCTGACCGGAGACACCGTTAGTTCATTCCCCATTGATTCGTCTGCTATGATGATGCAAGATAGCCTTAAAACGGAAAAACCCGACAGCGCTAAATAACACTGTCGGGTTTTCATCTAAAAAACGTAACCGTTGTTTATAAAAGCTCAGCAGCAGGCTCAACCCAGTTACCATCTTCCCGAATAATACCAATCAGTTCATCAAGTGCTTTGGCGGTGTTTACATTCTTTTTAACCACTTCTTTGCCGCGGTAAAGCGTTATTTTACCAGGACCGGCACCCACGTAACCATAATCCGCATCGGCCATTTCGCCGGGACCATTTACAATACAGCCCATAATACCAATTTTCAAACCTTTAAGATGACTGGTACGGCTGCGAATCATTTGTGTGGTTTCCTGCAAATCAAACAGAGTACGGCCGCAGCTTGGGCAAGAGATATACTCTGTTTTAGAGATACGTGAGCGTGTAGCCTGTAATATCCCGAAAGCCGTTGAGGTAATTACCGAAGCCGGCATTTCAGGTGCATCAATCCATACACCATCGCCAAACCCATCTACCAGTAAAGCACCCAAATCGGTAGCGGCATATAATTGCAGTTGGGTCACGGCATCGGTAGAAGCTTTTGCTGAAGCCAGGATATTGGTGTTGGTACTATCTACCAGCGGTAATGCGTTGGCGCTGGTATCTTCTGTTTGTAGAGCAGATGGCACCACCGTATTTTCATTAAATTGATAGCTACGTTTGATGATGACCGGTGTATCAATACCGGCCTCATCCAGTTTAAAGAAAAAGCTGCGCTGCTCGGCCATGCCGTGCAAGGCAGTGGTTTCTAAAACCCAAACCAATCCTTTATCATCAGCCAATTGTTTGAATTGTGCGGCGTCAAAATCGGCCAAAGTAACCTTTACCAGATTAAGCGCCGAAGAGCGGTCGGTTGCCGATAAATATTCGGGCAAAGTAAATACCGGGTGGCAGTTCTTTTTATTGGTTAAGGTTTGCCAGATAGTATAATTATATAACTGTTTTAAATTACCCGGAAAAGTGAACGAAGGCAATTGGTCGGCCAGGTAAACAAAGTCTACCGACTGGTCGGCCATGTTGTATTTATCCAGTACAGCCGAATATAAATAGCCGGCATCATTTAATACCGAAGGGTCTTTTAAATTGCGGTTGCTTAAATCAACCACCACCCGCGGCACCATGTGCCCGCCAATAAAGGCATTGGCTTCAAAAGTAGTACGCTTTTGATACTCGTATGGATTGTGTGCTACTTGTTGCGTATTGCCAGTTGCGGGTGCAATATCTTGATTCTTTACTCTTGATTCTTGATTTCTCAACGAATAGCGGTTCACTAAAGCAATAGCTACCGGTGCTTCGGCTTCGGGCTCTTCAGTTAACGACACGCGGACAGTATCGCCCAGCCCGTCTTCAAGCAAAGTACCAATACCTACGGCCGATTTAATCCGACCATCCTCGCCGTCGCCGGCCTCGGTTACGCCTAAATGCAGCGGGTAATTCATACCCTCTGCCACCATAATATCCACCAGCAAGCGGTAAGCCTGTACCATCACCTGCGGGTTACTACTTTTCATGGAGATAACCAGGTTATAATAGTTAAGCGCCTCGCACATCCGGATAAATTCCATAGCCGACTCTACCATCCCCTGCGGTGTATCGCCGTAACGGCTCATGATGCGGTCGCTCAGCGAACCATGGTTGGTACCGATACGCATCGCAGTGCCGTACTCTTTACAAATATTAACCAGCGGGGTAAACTTTTGAAAGATGCGGTCCAGTTCGCCCTGGTATTCCAGGTCGGTATATTCTAACTCGTCAAACTTCTTTTTATCGGCGTAATTGCCTGGGTTAACCCGCACTTTTTCTACAATACGCGCGGCTACCTCGGCAGCATTAGGCGTAAAATGGATGTCCGCCACCAGCGGTACGGTATATCCACGGGCACGTAATTGTTTTTTAATCTCGGCCAGGTTTTGCGCTTCCTTAATGCTGGGCGCTGTAATACGCACATACTCACAGCCAGCATCAACCATGCGGATGGTTTGCTCAACCGTACCTATGGTATCCATAGTATTGGTGGTGGTCATGCTTTGTATGCGAATAGGATTGCTGCCCCCCATCGGCACATCGCCGATAGTTACTTCGCGGGTTACAAAACGTGAATATTGAGTGAGTGAGTTACAGTAACGGCCAGGCAGCCCTTTTACAGCTTCAGCGTTCATCATAGAATATGCGTAATTATCTAAACAATACAAAGTTAAACATATTGGTTTATGCTAACCTGAGTAAAAAGTAAAATTAAAGTATATCTTTACGGAGCACGTAAGTTTTAGCCAGCTTGTCGTGCAAAGCCTGGTTGTAGTCGCCAAATAGAGCCAGTAAAAAACCGGTGAAACAAAACACGATTGACACTATCTTCCCAAAACTACGCAGTAAAGCCCTTCCGAAGCTTACTTTCAAACCGTCCTCATCAACTACAATCAGTTTAAATAACACCTGCCCCAAAGTCGCGCTTAATGGTGTGGCAAAACAGATTAGATTGTACAACCAAATTGTTGCTAAAACAATACCATCTATAATTAAAACGTTTTTTAAATCGGATGTACTAATGGGCTGATTAATGTTGATACTACTCAATTTTTCTAAAGGCAGGTATCCGTTAAGTAAGCTAAATACTAAGCGAACTATCATACCGATGATAAAATAATCGACAATGAAAGCCAGCAGCCGGTATCCAAACCCAGCCAGGTTGGCTTCGGTCGGGAAGTAATATCCCTCATATCTGAAATACTCGGCAAAATCTAAAATATCACTGGCTTTGGTCCAGTTGCTGAATGGCGTACGCACCAAATCATTGGGCTCCAATCGGCCGTCGGTTAATTCTTCAAAGGTGAAAGGGCCTTTTTCACCGTCGTTATCTTTAACAAAAAAGCTATCCATGTATATGTATTGTGCTGAGCACGGGCAGCAAAAGTAATGTTTTAATTACCGTTTGCCTAACCATTACGAACTCATGGCATACACCACAATATTTACGCCGAATTTGGTATTATCCTCAGCTAAAAAGCGCTTGTTCCTGAAATCGTAATCCCACTCGCAGCCATAATCTTTATTGCTGTATAATACTGCAATGCGTCCGTTAATAGTAATAGCCTTCAAATAATCGTGCACTAAATCATCGCCCCAGCCATTGAGTTCGAACGAGGTATTGGGAGGACCCTTCTCGAACGTGAAGAACGAACGATAAATCTCGTGGTTGTTAGGTATCTTTTTCATGGCCTGAGGCCCGAACAAGGCCGACATTTGTGCCTCGAACGATTTGGCGAACAAACCGTCGATGTCGTGGTTACAGTCATCCACAAATACAAACCCGCCGTTTTGCACATACTTTTTAAAGTTGGTCCGCTCCTGCGCATCAAACTGCACCAGCTTGTGGCCGCTCAGGTAACTAAAAGGCGAGTTAAATACATCAGGACTACTCAGCGCCACTACTTTTTCTTTACTCTCAATAGGGATAGTAGTGTATTCTAACAGTGAGTTTAAGATATTAGACGGCATGCGCTGGTCGGTATCCCAATCGCCCGAATGGTAGCTAAAGCGGGTAAAAGTAAACTTGGAGGTTAATGCCATCAGTGTTAAAACTTTAAAAGTAGTACAAAATTTTATCCGTTAGCGGTTTTTATTTGCCGTGTTTGTAATTTTTTGAATACTAATTTCAGGTTTTTACAAAATCGCGCAGCATTTAATCTAAATCAGGATATATTGTGATGCCATTTACCCGGTACTAACTATTTTGATTTAAAACTGCGCTTTGGAAATCACAGAAACCCACGTTAAGTCACTGCTGGCAAAGCTGCCGCAGTTAAAAACCGAGATACAGAAGGTCATTGTTGGCCAGGAACATATTTTAGATGAGTTGCTGGTGGCATTTTTAGCCGGCGGTCATTGTTTGCTGGAAGGGGTACCGGGTCTGGCTAAAACCTTACTGGTTAAAACCATGTCGCAGGCGCTGCACTTATCGTTCCGCCGTATACAGTTTACACCCGATTTGATGCCTACCGATATTGTGGGCACCGAAATTCTGGAAGAAGACCACGCAACCGGCAAACGCTTTTTTAAGTTTAACAAAGGCCCTTTGTTTGCCAACATCATTCTGGCCGACGAGATAAACCGTACGCCACCCAAAACGCAGTCGGCCTTACTGGAGGCCATGCAGGAATTTGAGGTAACCTACGGCGGACAAACCTATCCGCTGGATAAACCGTTTTTTATCCTGGCTACCCAAAACCCTATTGAGCAGGCCGGAACCTATCCCCTGCCCGAGGCCCAGTTAGACCGCTTTTTGTTGCTGGTACGCATAGGCTACCCAACCGCACAAGAAGAATTCGATATTTTAAACCGCACCACCGGCACCTCGAAATCAACAATAAACCCGGTGATTAGTGCCGAAGAAATACAGCAAGCCCAGGCCTTGGTGAGACAGGTAAGCATTAGTGAAGATTTGGTGCGATACGTGAGCGAACTGATTCGCTCTACCCGGCCCGACACCTCTACCCTAAATTATGTAAAAGAATGGGTACGCTGGGGCGCCGGTCCGCGGGCGGGCCAGGCTTTAATATTAACAGCCAAAGCAAGAGCTTTACTTAAAGGCCGGTACGCGGTTATTATGGAAGATATTCACGCCATGGCTACACCGGTTTTACGCCATCGGGTGTTGATGAATTTCAAAGCCGAAGCCGAGGGTATTACCTCGGATAAAGCGACAGATGAATTGATAAAGCTACTGGGGAAACCGGAGGTTTAGAATATAGAGTATAGAGTCAAGAATATAGAATTAAAATTCAGAGCAAAGAATCGAGAGCTAGGATTTTAGAATATAGAATCAAGAGTACAAAGTTAGAACTGAGAGTCAAGAAAAAACCACTAAAACATCCATGCTCGACCCTAAAGTGTTAATGACTATCAAAAACCTGCCGTTGCTGGCTAAAACGGTGATTGATGGTTTTATGAACGGCTTTAATAAAAGTACCGTTAAGGGGCCGGGACTGGAATTTAGTCAGTACCGCAGCTACCAGCCGGGTGACGATTTGCGCTGGCTCGATTGGCGCATGTACGCCCGCAGCGACCGGTACTACATTCGCGAGTCGGAGGTAGAAACCAGCATCTCTGTCAGATTTTTGATTGATGCCAGTGCTTCGATGAATCACCACGACGGGACGTTGAGCAAAATAGAATATGCCCGTTTTATGGCAGCTTCGTTGGCTTACCTGGCCAACCTGCAAGGTGACGCGGTAGGCTTGTACGTCTTTAAGGATGGCGGCCTGTTTTCACTGGCTTCGCGGCCCGACCCGCAGCATTTACAGCGGCTCTATCATCAATTAGAAAACATCAAGCCTGCCGGTACTTTTACTCAACCCATTCATTACAGAGAGTTGTTTGCGGGTGCTGGCCGAAAAGAATTACTGGTTTTCATTACTGATATGTATCAAACGGATGGCGAACTCACTAAGCTGCTCGATTCGTTAGCGGCTTTAAAGCATGAGATCATTGTGTTTCAGCTGATGGGACAGAACGAATTGGATTTTGATTTTAAAGGTTATTCGGCCTTGGAGGATTTAGAAACCGGGGAAATAATACAAATAGGCCCGCAGACTAAACAACGCTACCAGCAAGCCTTGCAAAATCATTTAGAAAATATCAGGATGCAGTTACTGGGCAAACACATTGTGCATCGCGTAATCAGTACCGCCCAGCCACTCGATGAGGCGCTGCGAACCTTTTTGGTACAAAGAAACAAAGGCGCTTAGCCTATTTTTAAACTAATCAGTAGCAAGTAATCAACTAAAAACAGCCTGACAAATAAGAAGCGTTAATCAAAATTCATGTTTCAGTTTTTAAATCCCATATGGCTTATTGGCGCCGCCGCCGTTATTATTCCGGTGCT
>CAXYKR010000263.1:0-3267 GCA_964277815.1 uncultured Mucilaginibacter sp.
TCTTTCCCTACACGACGCTCTTCCGATCTATGATTTCAAGGGCCACTGGTATAATGTGGATTTAAACAGATAGGCAAGCACACAACAACATCCATCTGTTTAAACCCTTTTAAATAAGCTTCAAATTAATTATATCTCACTTGCGACGGCAGAAGTTTCCTCACTGTATACACCCCAGCAAAAGCCAAACTTATCGACCATGTTACCCATGGTGCCAGCAAAAAAGTCGTGTATGGGGTGAGTAATATTTCCACCTTCGGCCAGCTTTTCAAATTTTTCAACAGCCTCCTGATGGGTGTCGCATACCAGCATTAAGGCAATGGGGTGCACATTGCTATTGGCCGACGGGTCGGGCATTTCGGAGCCTAATATGCTTAAGTCGCCGTTGTTTAAGCTGGAATGCAACACCAAGTCTTGCATATGTGGCGGCATCTGCCCGGCCATGGGCGAATCTTTAACCGTCATAATACTTAATTCGCCGCCCAGGCATTGCTGGTAAAAGGTCATGGCCTCGCGGCAATTGTCTTTAAAATGGAGGTAAGCAACTATTTTAGCCATATAATTATTTTTAGAGATTACACTGATTTTATTTGCTTTGGATTATACTGATACTTAATGATGATGATTGATTTGAACCTAAATCTATCTAAAGCTCTACTTTGTTCTACTGATTAAAAAACTCGCCAAAATGCCACAAGATGCCGGACGGGTCAATCAAAAAACATTCGCGGCCCCAAGGTTCGGTGCGAACGGGTATGAGCTTGGCGCCGGGATATTTGCCGGGTAAATCTAACGCTGATAATTCATCAAAGTACCGGCTTGCGTCGTCCACTTCTACAAATACCATGGTGTTGTCTATCCAGTCTTTCACATACGCATCCTGCAAGTAAAACGCGGCACTGCCCATCTTGACTACCGACATATTATGCGATATCACCGCTACTTCGCAACCTAAATCGCGATAAAAGTTTTGGGATTGCTCATAATTTTTCGACCCGATGAAAGGTCGTATGGATTGGGTTTGATGTTTCATGATTAGCTTTAATTCTTTTTAATGATAAGCTGTAAAAGTAAATAAAAGCCAATCTTACATCGCTTGATTCAAATCAAGAAATGTCTTGCTCCTGCCAAACTGCTCACGCACGCGGCTCAGTGTTTCGGGACTAATTTTGAGATAGGATGCAATCAACTTTAACGGAAAATGCTGCAACAAATGCGGCTTTTGCTCAAAAACGTAATTATATTTTTGCAAAGGCGTGAGCGAAAAATCAAAAAAAAAAAGCCTTGCTGTTGCTTGGTTTAAAACACGGTTAAGTTGCAAAAATGCTGCTGATTTGCTGATAAGCAAGTGAATAGATTGTATGCTCAACTCTAAGACAACACTGTCTGCATGCGTAATAATTTCACTGCCCGACGGTGATTGACTCACAAAGCTTAAATGATTTAGGAACCACTCCCCTTCGGTGTGCAAGTCAATAATGTGTGGGGTTTCATCTTCGTTTACTACCCGTTGTACAATTGCACCTGATGCCAGAAAGTAAACAGAATCTGCAACGTTACCTTGTGCTAACAGTACGTCACCTCTACGGTAATTTTTAAGTTGCACCTGCTTTTCGAAAAGGGCTTGCTCAAAGCTGTTATAGCTACCCGTCAGTTGCATAGCCTTTAGGTGAATACTCATGGCCAGGCCTACCTTAAAATATTACGTACCTGGTTGTTAACCAAATAAAGGCCTAACCAAACCAGCAACCCAAACACTAAGGCAAAATAAACCGGCTGCCCTGCCCGCATCATGATAGCCATGGCGCCACCTAAATACCCGGTAAGCAAGATAGCTCCCCAGACGGCAGTGCGCGGTATAGCATAAAGTATGGTGCAAATGAGTAAGGTGATGCCAACGGCCGGAAGCGTGCTCACCGGAATCTCTAAGGCAGCTGAAGCACTAACGGCGTGCTGCTCTTTAATGATTTTACATACCGCATCAAACAGCAAAAATAATATGCACAAGCGACTGATGATACGGCCTGCCCAAAGCGCTGCTTTGGAGGTAGCGGGTTGTTTGACGGCTGATAATGTTGCTTCCATAATTTGTATGTAATTGGTGTTTGATTTTTATAATTCAAATGTATAGGCAAACGTCCCTTTAACGTGCTACGCAATGCAGACTAAGGCAGGGGGCAAATGCGACATTTATCTCTAATTTTTTCGGCTCAGAAAACGCGCTGATTAATGCACATTTATTAAATTTGAAGATAATCAAATTTATAACACCTCGCCAACACCAGTTATAAACCATGAAACGCGTTACCATTTTAGTCCCTTACGAGGCGGTTCCTTCGGCCATTGTCGACCCTCGTTATATGTTTACAGCCGTTAATATGTTTTTAAGCAAAAACGGGCAACCTCCTGCTTTTGATGTTCAGTTAGCGGGTTTATCGGCGCAGGTGCCTTTAAATGGTGGCAGCTTTGTGGTAAACACCGACATTTTAATTGATGACGTGCCCGAAACAGATTTGGTCATCATCCCTGCCCTCTCGGGCGATATGCAAAGCATGATTGAACTGAATGAAGCTTTTAAACCCTGGATTATCAAACAATATAGTCAGGGATCCGAAGTAGCTTCGCTTTGTTTGGGTGCTTTTTTATTGGCTTCAACTGGTTTGTTGAACGGCAAGGCCTGTTCTACCCATTGGCTGTCGGCTAATGAGTTTAGGGCAATGTTCCCCGAAGTGAGCATGACTGAAGGTAGTATCATTACCGAAATAGATGGACTATACTCGAGCGGCGGGGCCAGCTCTTACTGGAACTTATTGCTGCACCTCATCGAAAAATATGCCGGCCGGGAACTATCTATCATGGCGGCTAAGTTTTTTGCTATAGAAATTGACCGCCAGAGCCAGTCGGCCTTTGTGATGTTTAACGGCCAAAAGCGGCACGAGGACCATCCCATCAAATTGGCGCAAGAATTTATCGAACAGCATTATCGCGAAAAGCTCAATATTGACGACCTGGCCGACCGCTTTGCCATCGGCCGCAGACACTTTGAGCGACGTTTTAAAAAAGCTACCAGTAATACCCCAGCAGCATACATACAGCGCGTAAAAGTAGAGGCAGCTAAAAAGCAACTCGAAAACTCATCGAAAAACGTTAACGAAGTGATGTACGATGTAGGTTATACCGACCAGAAAGCGTTCCGCAGCATCTTTAAAAAGCTCACTGGTTTGTCGCCCGTTGATTATAAAATGAAGTATAACCGTAAAGCGGCAG
>CAXYKR010000264.1:0-3317 GCA_964277815.1 uncultured Mucilaginibacter sp.
TACCATGTCCCAAACCGAAACCCGTGGCTGTTCGGCCAGTGGTGTACCCTCTACAGGTACCAGCGCATTTACCGGAACCGACTCTGGGTGTTTAGGCAGGTTAGACAAAGTTTTCAGCATTGAAATCCTATCTTCTACCGTTTCACCTAAACCAATGATGCCGCCGCTGCAAACCGATATTTTTGCTTTACGAACGTGTTCAAGAGTTTTCAATCGGTCATCATAAGTACGGGTAGTGATGATGCGTTTGTAATCCTCCTCAGAAGTATCCAGGTTGTGATTGTAAGCATATAAACCGGCATCGGCTAAACGCTGGGCTTGCGACTCGGTAAGCATGCCTAATGTACAGCATACTTCCATATCCAGTTCGTTTACGGCTTGCACCATCTCAATTACCTTGTCAAAGTCGCGGTTATCGCGCACCTCGCGCCAGGCAGCGCCCATGCATAAACGTGATGCACCGCCTGCTTTGGCTTTTTGCGCAGCAGCTACTACCTCTTCTTTAGGTAATATGGCATGCACATTAACGCCGGTTTGATAACGGGCAGCCTGCGGGCAATAAGCGCAATCTTCCGGGCAACCACCGGTTTTTACCGAAATCAGCGAACTGATTTGCACCTCAGCGTAATCTTTGTTTTCGCGGTGCACGGTAGCCGCACGATAAATTAAATCGAGTAGCGGGGTATGGTATATTTCAGAAATTTCTTCTTTGGTCCAGTCGTGTCTTACTTCATTCATCTGACGAACATTTAAACTGAGGGCAAATTTATAATAAAAGCTTTGTTGCCAACCATAGCGGCATTAAAAAACCAACACAATCTGTAAATGTGGTTATAATAATGGACGAAGCCACGGCCGGGTCGATACCTACCCGCTTGAGCAACAGCGGAATACCTGCACCTGTTACCCCTGCAACAATCAAATTACCGGTCATTGCTAAAAACATTACTACACCTAACATCGGGTTGCCATCGTACAATAATGCAACTACCAAAACAATTAAACCCGTAGCCGCGCCATTAACCATACCTACCAAAAACTCTTTGATAATGGTTACATAGGCCTGCTTATCTGTCAAATCACTTAAAGAGATGCGCCTAACGGTTACCGCCAAAGCCTGCGTGGCCGCGTTACCACCCATGCCGGCAATAATTACCATATACGCAGAAATGATGGGCAGTTTCTTCGCGGTTTCATCATAACTGCGAATCACCGATGCGGCTAAGAAAGCTGTAGCCAGGTTGATGACCAGCCAGGGCAAACGGCTTTTAATTGCATCCTGCCAGCCACCGCTCAATTCCTCATCCTCAGATACACCGGAGATTTTTAGGATATCCTCAGTATTCTCTTCTTCCAGTACATCGATGATGTCATCAACCGTAATACGGCCTAACAGCTTCATTCCGTCATCCACCACCGGTATGCTGGTTAAATTATACTGCGAAAACAGTTTAGCTACTTCTTCCTGGTCAAGTTCGGCTCTTACGTAAACAAAATCTGCATTTACCAACTCTCCTACAGTAACTTGCTTTTTAGCTTTGATGATGTCTTTAATTGACAATAGGCCCTGCAATTCATCAGCATCGTTTACCGCATATAGCGTGTAAAACTCCTCCATCTCTTCCGATTGATGAATGATGGCCTCCAGCGCTTCATTTTTGGTAAAACTGGTGTTTACCTTAATGAGGTCGGTGTTCATCAAACCACCGGCCGTATCTTCATCGTACGTAAGGAGGTTACGGATGGCCGAGGCATCTTCGTGGTCCAAATCGTCCAGAATTTCCTGCTGGTCGCTTTCGTCTAGCTGAGAAATTAAATCAGTCGCATCATCATAATCCAGTTCTTCAACAATTTCCGAACGTTTCTCGGGTGTTAAATTAACCAGTAACTCTGCAGGATGGTGTTCTTCATCCATGGCCGATATAACTTCGGACGCTGTTTCGGCAGGCAGGATATTAACGATACGCTCACGCTCGGCAGGCGATAGGTTTTCGAAAAGGATAGCAATTTCGGAGCTATGATATTGCTGCAGAACCTGTTGCAAAACGGCCTCGTCGCCATCAAGGGCGGCTTTAAGGCGCTGAACGTCTGTTTTATCAATATCAAAGGGTTGCATTCTGCCCAAATTACAAAAAATGGGCAATATGAAGCCAAAAAAGGGCGATATTACTTATACCACCCCTTCATTGAAATACGTTTACGGCAAAAATTTTAAGCTACCTTTTGCAGCTTGTAAGAGGTGTTGTCGTGGTTAATCACCAGTTCGTTTTGGTCAATCGATTCAATCATAATTTTACGTTCGCCAAGGCGATCGTAATTGTGGATTAACAGATAATAACCATCTTCATTTTTGATGAGGCGGAAAGGCGACACAATAGTACCTGCAGGTTGAGTTTCTTTGAAAAATTTGATTTTAAGCAAATGTTTAACAAAATCAAACTCGAATCTTCTCTCGTTCTCGAGATAAATCCCAATTGGCAATGTGTTCATGATGTTTAATAGGTTAGATAATGTATGTACTAAATTAAATAGTAGCTATTTGATTTCCAAGTAAATTGAATGAATTATTTATAAAAAAATTTAACTACTATAAAGAAATTTAGCCTGTATATTGCTTAAACCATTTAGCCTATCTATTGTTTTATTTACCTTTGATTTTCTTACCGCAAAGGTAATGCTGCAAGTATTATCTGCCGTTTGCGATAAAATGCTCAAGCCATCTTCTTTAATGATGCGCATCACGTCATTCATCAGCAGGTAATCAAACTCAATAGCATAAACATCATTACTTACCTGCTCGGTAACGCCGGCAGCTGTAATGGCCTGTTCGGTTGCCGCTTTGTAAGCAGCAATAAGCCCCGGTACACCCAGCAGCCGTCCGCCAAAGTACCTGACCACTACTACCAAAGTATTGGTGATGTTTTTAGATAACAAAACATTGAGGATGGGACGCCCTGCCGTACCCGACGGCTCGCCGTCATCATTCACCTTAAAAACAGACCGGTCCGGGCTCAAGCGCATGGCCCAGCAATGATGATTGGCCTTTGGATGCATGCCTTTAAGCTGAAGCAGTAACGGCTTAATATCCGCCTCTGTGGTGATGGGAAACGCAAAGGCGATAAACTTGCTGCCTTTATCGGTAAAAATGGCCTCGGCTGGTTGTTTTACCGTTAGAAAAGTATCGTCGAATAACATGGGCGATTAAGCAGAATAACCAATAATAATAATGGCGGCTATGGCCAGCGCAATACCTAACTTGTGCAGCACGCCCAATTTTTCTTTAAAGATGACAAGGCCAACAATGGTTCCGGTGGCAA
>CAXYKR010000265.1:0-3442 GCA_964277815.1 uncultured Mucilaginibacter sp.
TGAGTAAAGAGCTCGGGCGTTGGCTTAATTTTATTTTGCCATATCTCTTCCTGGTTTTTCACCAGGTTTTGCAGCTTACTGGTCGATTCAATTAATTCGGCACTAGTACCAAAATGGTAAAACTCGCCTTTAGGCAATGGCACCACGGCCACGGTAAGCGCATTAATTTCATCATCTATGAGCGTTGGTTTTTTACCCAGGGCCTGCCCGAAAGTGGTGTACATATCGTAAAACGATGGTACGCCATTAGCAAAACTTTGGGTAGCCTCATCCCAACCGCAACGGTCAAATAACAGTTTCAGCGCTTTGGGGCTAAATAGCCAGATACCAATATCAATATAAAACAAATGGCCCGGCTGTAATTCCTGCAAACGCTCGGGCGATGGTTTTTGTAACGTAAAAGCCAGTTCTTTAGGCAATTTCTTGTCGGCGAAAAACACACCGAATGCCGATGCCTTTTCGGGCTGCTCCCACAAGCCAAAACAAACCACGTCAGCCTCCGGAATTTCGGGCAGGGCACCTTCGGTACGTATTAAAACATCGCCGCTGGCCACCAAGTGGTTCAAGCTACTCGGCGCGTTGTTCAGAATTTCTTCATACAAAGGAATCTGCATGTCAATTAACGCCTGGTTAATTTGTTGCCCGCGTTTCCACCTAAAAATAGGCATCGGGGTAAACACCTTTCCTACCGCTGCATAAGCCGGCGCCCTGCGGCTTTGTCCACCGGCGTGGATTATAAGCCGGTTTTCTTTTTCAAACCAATCGTCTATTTGGCCTCCGGCATCTTCGCTTTTAAAAGCTTCATACAGCAAATTGGCCGTGCCGCCGCCCGAACCTACTTTACCCGATGCAGGGTCGGAGCAGAAAAAATAGTTTTCGGAGGAAAAATACTGGTCACCAAAATTTTTAAAAGAGGGAGGAATGGTAAGTAACTTCTTTAACATTACAAGTAATTTGAAATCTGGCAGTAAAGGGGCCGCAATATATCAGCATCGCAGTCCGAATCGCTTTTCAATATTAGCATAAGTTTATACGATATCAGCAAAAATTTTAGGTTTTTTTATGCTGCGATGGTGGATATTCAAAATGAATGATTCCCTGTCAATTTGATTGATGTACTTAATGCAATTTGTTTAAATCCAATTGTAACAATACTTTAAAAAAGGCTTTTACTGCCTGCTTTTCGTATACATCGTGCAACGAAACAATGGCGGCCTGCTGTAAAGTTTTGAGCGAGCAGATAGGAATAGATACCAGATTTTCTTGGTTACTCACGGTAGTTTGCGCTAAAATGGTATTCCAGTAACCGGTGCCTACCAGTTCGAGCAAGGTCGGAATATCATTGGTTTCTAAATTTATTTGCGGGGTGAGATGATGCTTTTCAAATACTTCGTCAACAAACTTACGGGTGCTAAAACCCCGTGCCGGTAATGCCAGTGGCAGATGCTGAATATCCTGCAAGGTAACTGTATTTTTTTCGGCCAGGGGCGAACCTTTGCAGGCAATCAAACTGAGCTCTGAGCTAAATAGCGGCTGATATTTCATGCTTTGATTATGCGTCACTTCCTCAAAAGTCAACACAAAATCGAGTTCAAATTTTGAAAGCCGGTCTGTCAGCTCTGCAGAAGTGCCGAATATGACCTGGATAACAATTTGCGGATGCTGCCGGTGAAACGCCTGTATAGCCGGCGACAGGATATGCCTGAGCCCGTAAGTGGTGCCAATCATCAAATGCCCGGTTTCGAGGTTACCTAAATCTTTAAGCACCTGGTAACCATCATTAGCTTTTTGCACGCATTGCAGGGCGGACTTATAAAACAAGTCGCCGGCCTCGGTTAAATAAATATGCTTACCTACCCTGTTAAAAAGCGGTGTGCCCAATTCGTCTTCCAGTTGTTTAATCTGTTGCGATAGCGTGCTTTGGCTGATAAATAATTGGGCAGCCGCTTCAGTAAAATTTAATAATTCTTTGGCTTTAATGAAATACCGCAATTGACGAAGCTCCATAATCTTAAATCGGTTTTATCGATTGATATGATAGAAAAATAACGTTTTACAAATTAATCATTCCTCCCGAAATTTGTAATACAATAAAATTAAATAAATACTTAACAGATACGGGAGTGAGTTTATGGATGCATTTAGGTCTTTCAAATACAAAAATTTCAAGCTTTTCTTTTATGGTCAGTCAATATCTTTATTAGGCACTTGGATACAAAAAACTGCGGTTGTTTGGTTGGTTTATCGCCTTACCGGCTCGGCGTTGCTGCTGGGAATCGTCAGTTTTGTAAGTTTGATTCCCTCCCTCCTGCTATCGCCTTATGCCGGCAGTTACATCGACCGCCACGATCGGTTTAAGGTGATGAAGAATACCCAAAAACTGGCGATGCTGCAAGCCGGACTTTTAGCAGCACTGGTTTACTTTCAGGTGTATAATATCTCCATCATTATTTTACTGAGCTTGCTGCAGGGCATCATCAATGCTTTTGACGTTACCTGCCGCCAATCATTGATGGTTGAACTGGTTGACGATAAAGCCGACTTACCTAATGCCATCGCACTCAATTCAACCATCACTAACCTGGCCCGTGTGGCCGGACCTGCCATCGCCGGGATTATCTTAAGTACCCTGGGCGAGGACTTCTGTTTTATCAGTAACTTTTTCAGCTTTGTGCCTGTTTTAATTTGCCTGTACCTGATGAAAATTAATGTACAGCCTTCAATCAAGTCACAAAAAGATATCTGGCACGAGCTGAAAGAAGGTTTGGATTACGTTATTTCGGAAAAGCAGATTGTAAGCCTTATTGTGTTGCTTACTGCCAGCAGTCTTTTTGTAATACCTTTTACCACCCTGATGCCTGTTTTTGCTAAAGATTTATTTAACGGCACCTCGGGCACCTTCAGCCTTTTTGAAAGTGCAATTGGCTTAGGCTCGCTCATCAGTGCGGTTTACATGGCCAGGCTTAAAGATATCAATAAACTTACTCAGGTTACGGTAGTAGCCAGTGTATTATTTGGCGCAGGTGTTTTACTACTGGCCGTTTCTAACCATTTGCCGCTGGCATTGGTAGGTATGGTCATTAGCGGCGTGGGCATGATGGCGCAAACCTCATCCATCAACACTTACATCCAGACACATGCTGCACCAGCGATGCGGTCACGTACTATCAGCTATTATGTTATGGCGTACCTGGGCGTTACCCCTATAGGCAGTTTATTGATTGGTTTTTTAGCAGAGCATCTTAAAACCCGTGAGGTAGTTGCTTTAGAAGGTGTGTTGGGTTTGATTATTATAGCCGCATACGTAGTTTACCAAAAACAGGCAAAAGAAAACAGCAACAAAGCTGTATTTAAAGCGGCTTAAGCATAAATACTCTGTCGAAATAGCACCGTCAGGCAGCAACGCTTACGTACTATTCAGCGTCAGCCGTTAAATCAGCTA
>CAXYKR010000266.1:0-8098 GCA_964277815.1 uncultured Mucilaginibacter sp.
AGCAGATTGAAACGTAAGCATAAAAGTTATCAACTGCTGCACGGGCCCGTTTAATATGCCAATCATAAATTGTGTAGAAATCATAACGCCGAAGGATATGTTTCCGGCAATAACTGCTTTGGCACAAAAAAAGGTAATCAGCAAATTTTTTACGCTATCGATAAAGTTGGCTCCCAAATTTTGGGCATTGTTTATACCCAGCATTCTCAAATTTACTTTAAACAGCCTGGCCTGAATGCCTTCCCACTTCCAACGCTTAGCTTGCTCATAGTTGTTAATCTTAATATCTTGTATTCCTCCTATGGTTTCTACCCAGTAACTTTGATTTTTTGCGGTAAGTTCAAAATAATCCCAGTCAAGTTTCTTCCTAAACTTTAAAAAACTCATGATCCAGGTGATGTATAAGATTGTGCCGACCGAAAAAATATAAAATATCGTGGTATTATAAATTAGCAGGATAACTCCGAAAATCAAAAACGTTAAAGACGAAAATATCAGGTTAAGCGAGTTATTCATGATAAAGCTCCTGATGCGTTCATGATCGTTGGCGCGTTGCAGAATATCACCTAACATCTTGTTTTCAAAAAACGATACCGGTAACTTCATCAGTTTAATAAGGTAATCGGATATGAGCGCGATATTAATACGGGAAGACATCTGCTGCAAAATCCAGTCGCGAACGGCTGAGCATAATGTTATACTTACAATAAGAGCCAGATTTGCAATTAAAACGATGTTAATAAAGCTAACATCCTGCGTGTGTATGCCAACATCAATTACTGCTTTTGAAATGAACGGCAAAATTGCCTGCATGCACGTAATGAGCAGCATAACAAAGCCTAAATGAAGAAAGCTCTTTTTGTAAGGTAAAAAGTATCCTGATATATTTTCGAGATGACGCGACCTTTCGGCTTTTTCATGTGCATGACGCTGCTTGAAGTCAGCCTGAGGTTCTAAAATCAGTACAACGCCTGACGTTTTATTTTCTTCGTGCTTTATCCACTTTTCTTCAAATTCTAATCTGTTGTAATCTATATGCCCTTTTGCGGGGTCGGCTACAGAAAACTTGATTCTATTCTTTCTTCTCCTTTTTACACCATGCAGTACTACAAAATGCGAGTTATCCCAATGAATGATAACAGGTAACGGAATATTATCCAGAATATCTTGTGTAGTGCACCGGGCAGCAAGCGTTCTTAAACCTATGGTTTCGGCCCCATGAGATATACCTGTCAGGGTAACTCCTTCGCGTGTGTTGCCACATAAATCTCTCAGATACTGTAACGAATAGTACTTGCCGTAGTGTTTGGCAACCATTTTTAGGCTCGCCGGGCCGCAATCCATCATGTCCAGCTGCCTGTCCATGGGGAATTTGTTTATCTTCATTTGTTAAAATTGTGTTCTAAGGTTATAGATATTGTTTAATATAAATTATATTTTATTAATAGGTAATTTTGTGAAAGGTTTTTTGTGTCTAAACTTATTTAATAATAAAATTGCTTTGTAACACTGGTGTTATTACTTTTAGAATATCTAAATAAATAATATTTACTTTAACCTTTATCAAAAATTATGAAAAAATTAAAACTATCCATCGATGGATTGAAGAATCAACTTGATGTAATGTCGGCCAAGGAATTGAATTCGATTGCAGGTGGTACTTACGGGGGGAGCTACGATGATTGGAGCAACGCAGATGGCTTTTTGAATAACGTTAACGGGATGATTTCTGCTGGGATGTTTAATTATAACGGGACAGATGATTATTACGGTGAATATAACGCATCTGATATGGGTAGTGGTTTTAGTTTATTTGGCAGCCTGCCAAATTTCAATTACGGCAGCAGTCCCAGCACTGGCTTCTTTTTAAATTCGGGAAGATTTAACGGAAGTGGGATGTATATTCCCGGCTCAGCAGGTTACAATTGGTCATCTGGCTTCAGTGTGACAACAACATATGGGGGCTTTCAAACTATTAAATTGGGTGCCACCGATGCACAGGGACGTTCAATAGATATTGGTTTTAATCCAAGTACCGGCAAAATTACGTTCGGTATTAAAATTAAATTCTAAAATTTAGCAACTATTTTTGTAAGCCAGATATCTAATAAGGTGTCTGGCTTTTCAATCTCTTTTATTGTTACCGTATCGGGATAAGTTTTAAATTAAATGCCTTGTTTTTCGGTTTTTTATTTTTTCAAAAAAAGAACGAATCGGATTTTGTTGATAATTATACCAATATTCAGCATAGATTTATTTTACCATTCGTGTTTCGCGCAATCTTTAAATAAACAAATACCCCATGTTACCATAGGACCTTTGGCACTCAATACCAATACTCAATGGTTAGAAGATTGCTTTGATGAAAAAATAACCGACTCGATTCAAGTTGTAGGTTTAGGCGAAGTAAGCCATGGAGGAATTGAGCCTATGAATTTCCAAGTCAAGATGATTCAATACTTGGTAGAGAAAAGACATTATCGACACGTTCTTGTTGAAATAAGCGATTTTTATTATATACGGGCTATAAGAAATTATCTCAATAATAATAAACTTAAAGACAATACTATTGAGAAGTGGGCAAATAAAAGTGGGTTGATGTCCGCAGTTAATTTAAAATTGTTTGCACTTTTTAATTGGTTAAAAAAGTATAATACAGGCCACCCCAATGATATGGTAAACATATCCGGTTTTGATGTGGGTACCGAAGCTGCTATTTTTAACTATACTCTTAACAATTACGTTATACCCCTTAATCCGGCAGAAGGGGCCGAATACTCTAATTTGTTTAATAATCTGCCTGATATACTTAAGCTGCAAAAACTCAGAACTTGGTTTGACGCGAATGAAAGCTTACTGAAAAGAAAGCTTAAAACTACCGACTTTAATTATTTGTATTTTTACATCCGTAATCTTGAGCTGGGTGCTAAAAGGTTACAATTACTAAAAATAGACAGTACGAAGGCTGATATGTTTCGTGACAGCATTATGTCAGAAAATGTCAAATATCTTACTTCATCCGGGAAATCAGTACTGATTGCACATAACGCTCACATTGTGCGTAGCAACGACAGCAGGATGGGGTCGTACTTGGATAAATACTACAGATCGCGTTATTATGCAATACTCACAGATTTCTCCAAAAAGGCTACAATCGAGGTTGATCCCAGTAATTCATCAACAGTTAACGGTGTAAAATACATTGTCCAAAATTTCAATCCCATTGTTACAACAGCCCCACTCGAAATACAGGAAAGATTTGGTATTACGAGCGGCATTTTCCAGCATAAAGATATTCTCACCTTTCGGATACTCGACAGAACTAATAATATTGACCGATTCGGACATGCATTTATGTCTCCGGCCCGAAAGAATTCTTTTGACTCCTTGGTTATTTTTGAGACGATAACGCCAGGAAAAAACTAAATCTTGTACTCAGAACTAATGAAGACAAAAATTATTGCACTGCTGTTATTGATTTGTTCACTGTCATCGCAGGCGCAAACCATCCAGCAGATTAGCCAAAAGGATACAGAAAAAGCCATGCCAGATATGGAGAGGTTGCTGAAAGATCAAATTGGCACTACCGTTAAACTGGTAGGTTTAGGCGATGTGGCCACCTTAGCTAAAGAAACGCAGCAATTTAATACTTCGCTTTGTGCTTACCTCATCTCTAAAAAAGATTTTCGCCATATCATATTGTTGGAGGATGAATGGCTGGTACGGCCATTAAATGATTACCTGACCAATGGCCGCCCAGCAGACACGGCGAAATTAACCTCGCTGATGCTTCGTTGCTTGTCGGGCCCGGACTTAAACAACGATGTGTTTAGATACTTTCTCACCTGGGTGAAAAAATACAATCTATCGCATAAAGCCAGTCAGGTTAACCTTTACGGTGGCCTGTCTAATACAAGTATTCCAAGTTCTTATCTTGTAGCCGCTTACGTCTATCCGGTTGATGCGAAAAGCGCAGAAGCATTTGCAAAAAAGTGGGACAGGGAATCAAATACCGAAAGCCAATGTTTACAGGATATCAACCAGTGGTACCTAAAAATCAGTAAAACTAAGACGCGTTCCCCAATTCAAAAACTGTTGCTTCAAAGCTGTGGTAATGATATTGAACACAATGAAAATGTTTTAAAAATTGAAAGGGCTGATCAGAAATTCACAGTGGATACTCTTTTAAAACAAACCAATTACATTAGCAAGAGTATAGTGGAAAAGACTACCCAAAAGACCATCCTGTTTTCGCAAAACAGGGTAGTGCTCAAGTGTGATGTCAGCTCCAGTTTTGTTCTTGGCGGCAAAACTATGCCATCTGTGGGCAAACTTCTTGACCATGCAATGCATCAGGCCTATTATGCATGTGTAACCGACTTTTGCGGGCCGTCTAAGCTTCCAGTAGTTGACATTGCCGCGCAGGCTATGAATATGGAAACTGTATTGCCGTCTGCACAGGCAAAACTTATGTTTGAAAACAGTGATCGATATTTTCAAAAAAGCAGCACCTCAAAAATCAATGATTTCTTGCCTGCAATGGTTCCATTTTTGAAAGGATTTGTGTATACAATGACGTACGATAAAGCTACAGTACCGTTTAACGCGCTGTTTCTTTTTAAAGAATTGTCCGTATCCAATCCTATCCCAAATCAGTAATCTATATTCCATCCTACAATAAACCATTACAACACAATTATATTAATGAGACGAATCTTTTTAATTTTATCCTGTTTAAGCGTTGGCAGTTTAAAAGCGCAACAAGTAACACGAAATCTTGGGTTTGAGTATCTAAATGTTAAAGGTTACATATCAAGTTGGGATACGGACAGCGGTAAGGGTAAGTATATTCTTAAGTTAGATACTACGGTTGCGCATAGCGGGAAATGCTCATTTTACGTTGCATCAGGAAAAGATTCGTCCAATCGCGGCAACGTCGGTGCAACTTCTTATATTATAAGTCCTAACCTATCCACCAAGCGTATATTACGTATCACCGCATATGTCAAAACTCGAAACTTAAGCGATGGCGTTGCCTCCATTGGCATGCAGCTTAACGGAGCTAATAGTGCATTAAGAGTTACTAACTCGAACGGACAGAGCAAGCCAGGTACCGAAAACTGGAAAATGCATGTGATTGAACTACCTATCACCCCCGACGTTAAAAACGTGGTCTTTGGAACACAAATGACTGGCAAGGGTGAAGCATGGTTTGATGACTTTGAAATATCGTTTGACGACATTCCTCTTGGAAATACAGTTTTGATACCTTGATTGAATCTTAAAAGATAATAACGTAAAATTAGTAATTTATGAAAATACCTACCTTTGTCATCAATTTAAAATCTCGCACCGATAGACACGCCCATATCCTGAGTCAGTTTACGGGGAAACCTGAATTTAATGTCAAGATAGTTGAAGCTAAAATACATCGGCATGGCACCATAGGTTTGTGGAATAGTATAAAACATATTGTTGCTGATCTGGCAGATCCAAATGACGAATTTATTTTGATTTGCGAGGATGATCACTTGTTCACGCGCGATTATTCTTGTGAGTTTTTATTGAAAGCTATCGAAGATGTTAAGGATCTTTGCGGAGATGTACTTTTAGGTGGTGTTAGCTGGTTCAACGATGCCGTACAAATAACTGATGAGTTGTTCTGGATAAAGCGGTTTTCGGGCACTCAGTTCGTCGTTGTGTTCAAAAAGTTTTTTAATTCTATCATTGAGGCCGAATTTTCCGAATATGATACTGCCGATACAAAGATCTCATCGTTGTCTGACAGTATATATTTTACTACACCTTTTATTTCGGTCCAAAAAGAGTTTGGATACTCAGATGCGACTGAGTATAATAATAGAATCCAGAGAGTAGAGTCGCTATTCTTTAATAGTGCAGTGCGTGCCAAAATGTTGAGCAATGTACGCTCTTATTACAGCAATGTAAAAAGGGATGAATTAGCAGATGAGGATTTTGCTGAAAGTTGCATATCTACCTACGTTATCAATTTACCTGAAAGGCCGGAAAGATTAAAGCATGTGCTACAAGAATTTGAAGATAAACCAGAGTTTGACGTAACTGTTGTAGAAGCGGTGAAACATACTATAGGGGGGACTGGTCTGTGGTTAAGTATACGGAATGTTATTAAGCTTGCCATTGAAAATGATGATGATGTAATCGTGATTTGCGAAGACGATCATGAGTTTTCTACGGAGTATGTAAAAAATATTTTTTTTAAGAGCGTTGTACTGGCCAATCAATTAGGTTGTGATTATTTAAATGGCGGAACTGGTCAATTTGATTTAGCAGTACCTATAAACGAGCATGTTTTTTGGACCAATCACTGTTTGTCTGGTCAGTTTTTAATTATTTACAAAAAGTTTTTTCAGGTTATTTTAAATGCGCCTGTTGAGGAGTCTGTGATGCCTGATATTAAGATCACTCAATTGGCAAAAAATAAAATGTTGATCGTGCCGATAATCTCAACGCAAAAGAATTTCGGATATTCTGACGTAACTCGTCTGCACAACGAAAATGAAGGCATCGTGCAGCAAATGTTTAGTAGTTCATCCCGAAGGCTATTAACAATTTTATTAGTCTATTTAGCGCATCAGCAAGGATTTATATCTTCTAAATTCATTGATTCATACGAAGCTGCCTTGGATTAACAAGATTTTTTTTACTGGCCGAAACTAACATTATATACAACGCGATCAATAGAATATTCAGCATATCTGTTATTATAGATATACTGAATATTTGGTTATTTTATTTTATAACTTGCAGTTAATCAATTCATTGATTTTTTCAGAGAAGGACATCTTAAAAGTTTCCTCATTAGTCCATTTTACTGATAAAGAAGTTTTGTTTTACCGGATGAAATAATAGCTTTTGCTTTATATCGCTTTCTTTGATAAAAGGTCTATATCTAAAAGAACCGTTGTTGTGCTCACCTATGGCCTTCCGACTGCACGGGGCCATAAGAGGAGGATAATGCTTGGCTATATCGTAAAATGTATACCCCCTTAGGTGTAACAGGGTAGGAACTAAAACCTCTCCGTGACCATGATCGCCGTTTTTTAATCTTTCATCTAGGTACTTTAAAGCCTGTTGCGAAAACCTGCAAACTGGATAAAATGTCCGCAATTTACAGTGATTATCAATATAGTCCTTAGTATGGATGCAATTCCACCAATGCCAGTTATTAGCTTCGTGAAAAAATGTAAGGTAGGAACTAATTAAATCTGAATTATTATCTTCAAACTCACCGAAAAAATCTTTCCAGTCGCCATTAAAATAGACATCATCTTCAATTAGCCAGTAGTATTTATAATTGGGATGCAGTAGGCTAAAATAAAGTATGACAAAGTAGGTGCTTCCGGGTACGATGTTTTTTTCTTCGAAAGCAGTATATCCCATTTTTTTATGATACTGATGTTCATATAATATGCTGCTATCATTGGCTATTAAATTTTCGGGCCTAGTCACTATCAAATACACATCATTCTTACTGTTAATCTTAAGTTTTTCATATCGTTCGCAGATAGTTTCGTATGGTTTGTCGGTAAGAAACAATATGGCGGTTCGACCCTGTTCAGCTATTGGTGCCGTCCATCCTGACTCATCTATATTCTGTAATAGCCGTTTAGAGTACACGTGGTCAAATTTCCTTGCAAACAAACTCTTTGACCGTTTTAGCTGATTAAGATCTTTCAGTGTCATAGTCCGTGGATGCTCAAAAGGTGGGTCCCATTTTATGTGATGAAGATTTTGATTGCGCAGATTATCATGAATATATTTGTGTTCGCAGTTTAAAAACAAAGTTTGAAAAAAGCTTTCGTCGGGAATGATGACATGCCGGTAATATTCTAAAAATTCGGCGTTCAAATCCAAAAATTTAAATATGATAGCTAAAGCTTTAAAGGGAATTGAAAACCACTGTGATCCTCCGTACAAGTCAAGCTGATTTGTAAGCTTCCCTGCTTTTAGGGCCAATCAAAAGTAGAATTTTCTACGTTAAAAGCTCTTCTAACAAATCGATTGGTGTACGAAATTTTAAGGCATGATGAGGCCGGTGATAGTTGTAATCTACCAT